>JBAVWD010000405.1:0-2113 GCA_049697655.1 Anaerolineae bacterium
GCCACCCAGTTGGCCTTGGCCCTCAAACCGCTCCACGATGTCTTCGGCCTGAGACAGGTATCGGTGGTCACCATGCAAGCCGTCTCAGGTGCGGGTTATCCTGGCCTGCCCGCCCTGGACATTCTGGAGAATGTCATTCCCTTCATCGCGGGGGAAGAGCAGAAGCTGGAGAGCGAACCCGTCAAGATCCTGGGCCAACTCAAAGACGGGCGGATCAGCAACGCCTCTTTCGGTATCAGCGCCCAATGCAATCGCGTCTCTGTACGCGACGGACACACCGAGTGCGTGAGCGTCCGACTGGAGCGACGGGCCAGTGTAGACGAAGTGATCGCAGCTTGGGAGGGGTTCTCTGGTCCGGGAGAGGTGACGGAATTGCCGAGTTCACCCGTCTCGCCCATCCTGGTCGCTGACCTGGACGACAGCCCACAGCCCATCCGGGATCGTGATACGGGGGCAGGGATGTGCGTCACCGTGGGTCGGGTACGGCCTTGCACAGTACTGGATTTCAAGTTCGTCGTCCTGGGACACAACACCGTGCGCGGCGCCGCCGGCGGTTCCATCCACAACGCTGAGTTGCTGGTGGCCCAGGGTTGGATTCCCTGACCCTCACCCAGGAGATTGGACGAGGTATCATCTCGGAGAGGATTATGAAATACGAGACGACGGGACAAACCAGCCTGGCCGACATCCTCGGGGACTTCGTGGTGTATCGAAACCTGATTCCGGCAGATCCCAGAGTGCCACCGGCGGACGCCTTGCGCATCCACCTTGGCCTGGGAGCCGGTGTCCTCCCTCGCAAAGCAGAACCTCTCTACGGCACAATCCTGGCCGAGATGTTGCGCCACGCCCGAGGAGTGGAGAGTCCCCGAGCCCGCATAGAGCATCTTATCTACATCGGCGACACTCGGATGAACGACGGCACCGCTTTTCGCAACCTGTGCGCTGCCGGCGGCTGGCCAGGCTGGGCCTTCATCGGGGCAGATGACCCCGCCCGTCCCCCTCAGACGGAAGTGGAAGCGCCTCTCTACTTGGCGAACCGCTGGTCTGCTCTCCCCGACTTTCTGCGCTTCCTCGAGAGCGAGGGATGGGCCCTGGACGAAAGCACCGCCGTGGTCATCGACGTGGACAAGACGGCCATCGGCGCTCGTGGGCGTAACGACAAGGTCATCGACCTGGCCCGGGTGGAGGGTGTAAAACGCACCGTGGCCGATCTACTGGGCCCCCGCTTCGACGAGGCCGCCTTCCGCGTGGCCTACGATGAGCTCAATCAGCCAGCCTACCACGTCTTCACCGCGGATAACCAGGACTATCTGGCCTACATCTGCCTCATCCTGGGTGCCGGCCTTTGGGAACTTAGCGAACTCATTGAGGAGGTCAGGGATGGATCCATGGCCAGTTTCCACGACTTCATCGCCCGGGTCCAAAGACGCCGTTCAGAGCTCGCCCCCACAGGCCAGATTTCTATCCACGACGACGTGTGGGAGCGCGTGGAGGCTGGCGATCCCACACCCTTCAAGGCCTTTCGCTACAACGAGTACCTGACCACTGCGGCCCGCTTTGGGGACCTCCCGGGAGCCTCCCCAGAGGAGGTACTCTCCCAGCGCATCGTGATCACCGAAGAAGTGAGGGACGTCGCCGCGGCGCTGAAGGGCCGAGGCTGCCTGCTATTCGGCGTCTCGGACAAGCCCGACGAGGCCTCGGCACCCAGCGCAGAGCAGGCCAAGAGAGGCATGAAGCCGCTCCATCGGCTAGAGACTCTGGTCGTGGGGGAGGCCTGAGGACCCGGACGCTCATGCGTCGCTGCCAACTGCTACACCAGCCCTGGGCCACAGCGTCCACACCAGACCCCCTGCGTACAGCAGCAGCGTGACGGCGAAGAACCCTTGCACCGCCGCTCCTGGCAGTTCGTGGAGAAGTTGGGCGACGTCACCCCGGCCCCTCAGTCCGTTCAAGTAGTTGTAGGCCAAATTGGCCAAGGGGGAGACGAGCCCTATGGCCACCAGATTGACCCACACCCAGTGACCACTGAAGGGCCATCGCGCGCAGATCACGAAGACGAGGGCGAAGGTGGCCAGGTCACACAGGTACGGCGCCGCCGTGGCCACCCAGCTCG
>JBAVWD010000406.1:0-5271 GCA_049697655.1 Anaerolineae bacterium
CTTCGAGCCGGGGGAGATAAGACTCACCGTGATTTCTGGACTCGCCAGCGTAATTCGTCCGGCCGCGGCCGCTGTGCGGGTCCTCGCCTGGATCGAGCTTGTGCTGGCGGTATTGCTGGTCACCTACACGGGAGTGCTGCTTAGCGCGACGAACCAACCTCTCTGGGGCGGGATCCTGTTGCTGCCAGCCTTGTTCGTGGCCTCGGCCGTCTCCACGGGGATGGCACTGCTGGTGCTCGCTCTCAGGACGGGATTCGGCTCGCTCGTCGACATGCTTTTTGGTGGAGAGGGCGAGTCTCTGCCCAGCGAGACCTTGCACAGCGTGGGCGTTTCGAGCCTCATCCTCGGCTTGGTGGAGTTGGTGGTGTTGATAGGCTACTTGCTTTGGCTGGCTTTCTTCTCCACCGCAGCCGGTGCCAGCGCGGTCGCTGTGCTACTCACAGGCTCCATGAGCCTTATCTTCTGGGGCGGGGTGGTGCTTGTGGGCTTGCTGATTCCGCTGATACTGGAGTTCGCTTCTCTGAAGGGGAGAGAGGCAGTTGTGGGTTCGATGCTGGCGTCAGCGTCCTTGGTGCTCCTGGGCGGGCTCTTCTTGAGGGCGGCCGTGCTGTTGGGCGGCCAGATGGTGTGATGGAATATCAGTTCCAGAGCCTGTGGCTGTCACTCTAGCGTAGCACGGATGATCGTCAGGCCAGAGACAAGGTTCTCTGGCCTGTCTTTTTCCCGCCACCAGTGAAGAACTCTCCACAGGTGGGCGCCCACGTCTACGCTGGTCATGCCATCAGCGTAGTGGATGAGGAGCAAGCACAGGAGCGCCTGCTGGAGGAGCCGATGGACACACACGCGGCGGACCAGAGATTCCATGTACCCGAAGCGCTGGCTTCCCTCTAGACACCTCTGGAGCGATGTTGTATACTGGAGAATGCGGGCAATCGCCATTCAGGAAAGGACAGGCAGGTCATGAAGGCCCCCGGGAAAGACCAGGAACTTCTGGCAGCACTGCGGGAACAGCGAGGCAAGAATCCGGAATTATCCCAGGTGATTGACCTGCATACGGAGATTATCGCGGCACGCTCCGAGATTGAAGTTCAGCCGCCTGATACCGTTCCAGGCCAGCAAGAGGTCGGCAGACTGCTGGACGAGCGGGTGCCCATCCTTCGCCGCTACGAACTGGAATGGGATGTGGAGGCCTTCACCGCTCTCGCTATGCGGGTTTGCGACATCGGAGCCCGCCACAGGCAGGAGCTGGCACCGCAGTTCGAGGAGGTCCGAGGTCTCCTGATCAGCGATCCGGAGCAGACTCTGAACGTCGTGACTTGCTATCTCACGGAAGGCAAGGTGGACCTGCCGCCGGAGCATCATGACGCCCACGAGCTGCTTCCCTTCGTTTTGATCCATTCCCTGCATCCGTTCCTGCAGGCGTACGCTGCTGCCCTCACACCTCTCATGAAAGACGAGCAATGGTATCAACGCTTGTGCCCGGTGTGCGGCGGGGAGCCTGACTTCGGGTATCTCGAGAAGGAGGTGGGAGGGCTTCGCCTGCTCTGCTCCCGCTGCGACACTGTGTGGACCTACAAGCGGGGGGAGTGCACCTTCTGCGGGAACAGCGAGAAGGAGACCTTCGCCTACTACCTCAGCGACGATGAGGTGTACCGCCTCTACCTGTGCGACAAGTGTAAGCGGTACCTCAAGGTCCTCGACGGAAGGCAGACCTCGCTCGAGCCCGCGTTGCCTGTGCAGCGCATCATCACCCTTGGCATGGATATCTCAGCGCGTCAAGAGGGGTACCGATAGCCATGGACATTCCGTGGACGGCCGGGGCGAGGGGCATAAGATGTGTCTAGCGATACCAGCGCGCATTACCGCCGTCTTTGACCAGCAGGCCGAGGTGGAAGTCGGCGGGGTGGCCCGCACCATCGGTCTGTGGCTGACTCCTGAGGCGAAGATTGGCGACTACGTTTACGTCCATGCTGGCTACGCCATCAGCATCGTGGATGAGGAGGAGGCAGAGGACAGTCTACGCCTTCTGAGGCAGTTGGCGGATTCCTACTCTGGGGATGAGCTATTCGATTCGGCCGGCGACTTGCCGGCGCGAGGGGAACCGGGCCCGGGCCGGTGACGGAGGCTGAGCTCATGGACAGTCTGGTCAGATGTCTGTCTGGCTACCCTGGCTGTCGGAAACCCATGGGGAGCCTTTACTGGAAATAGGGCGAGGACTCGCTTTGGAGAGAAGGGTTTCCAGCAGCCACCGGGCAACGGTCAGTTCCCCTGGGGAAAAGATCGAGATGGTGGCCATCGCCAGCCCTGAGTTCAAGCGCGTCACTGTGAAGGGCAAGACGGTGCGCGAGGTGGAGGGCCTCAAGACGACATAGAGGTAAGGATGACCACGGGCTCTGGCTCGAGCGGAACCAGGCCCTTCCACTCCTGGCACTTCTTCTTGGCGAGTTCTGGGCCCCATTTCTCCAAGACCCGTTCGCTGGAGCAGATGGAGTCCACAAATGCTCGATACCTCAGCGTCTTTCCCCCGCCGGCAGTGATGAAGTCCAGCGTCGCCATGGTGGCCAGACACTTGGAGAAGCTGGGGCCGAAGGTCTCGGCGAGGACCGGTTCGATCCGCGTTGCTATCGCAGTCTCTGCGTCCATCTGGTCTCCCTCCAGCTAGGCGGGAATCTCTGCGACGACGGTGGCTCCGGCGCCTGGCTGAGAGTGCACTTCCACCGTTCCGCCGGCGAGGTGCGCCCGCTCCAGCATGCCGGTCAGGCCCAGCTTGCCGGTCTCCACCAGGTCATCGGTCCTTGTTGGCACCGTGAAGCCCCGGCCGTTGTCGGAGACCTTAATGCGCACCACACCGTCCCCGAACTCGACTGTGGTGAGCACTTTGGTGGCTCCGGAGTGTTTTCTGACGTTGGTGAGTGCCTCTTGGGTGATGCGGAAGAGCACCAACTCCACCTCTGGCGAGAGGCGTCGTTTTTCTCCGATGACCTCCAGGTTGGCGTCGATGTGGTCGTCTGTGGACATCCTGGTCGTCACAGCTTCCAGGGTCGGGAGCAGACCCAGGTCGTCGAGGGTGGATGGACGCAGGTCTTGGCTGAAGCGACGTACGTCTTGCGATATCTGCGCGGTGATTTGACGCAGCTCCAACAGTCGCTGTTTGGCGCGCTCCGGGTCTCCATCTGTGGCGCTGAGCAGTGCGTCCAGTTGTCGCGACAGGGCCACCAGACTCTGGGCGGTGTCATCGTGCAGCTCGCGCGCTATCCGCTTACGTTCTTCTTCTTGTGCGGTGAGGATCTGTCTGGCGTACGAACGCATCGCTTCGTAGAGACGTGCGTTCTCTATGGCAACAGCCGCCTGGCGTGCCACGGAGGAGAGAACGGCTACGTCGCGGTCTGAGAAGTCTCTCCTGGCTGCGACGGATATGATCCCCAGAGCTCCAAACACTTTTCCTGAGGTGGCGATGGGGACAGCGAGCACACTCTTCACGCCGCCCTTCACGAAGGCCTCGACTCTGGCCGGATACGCGGGGTAGTCGTCGATCACCGTGGGGGAGCCAGTTGATATGACCTGTCCGGCTAGTCCCTGGCCTACGGGCACAGTGACCTGTATCAGTTCCTCTGGCAGGTTGTGTATATGGGGATAGCGGATCACACCTTTTGCCTCGTCCAGCAGGGCGATGACCCCGGCATCGGCATCCACCAGTTTCTCGGCTATTTGCACTACCTTGGACAAGACCTTTCCAAGTTCGAGCTCGGAAGTGATCCCTTCAGCTATCTCACCGAGACGCCTCTCACGTTCCAGTTGTCGAGTCACGTTGCGGTGCAGTCTGGCGTTCTCCGCAGCCACGCCGATCTCGGAGGCGATGGCCTCCAGCAACTCCAACTCCTCCGGGGCAAAGCGGTGTTCTCGACTGTTGCCCACGACGATGGCGCCCAACGGTCTGCCCTTTGATTTCAAGGGCAGGCCGATGTGGCTGCGCAGGGCGGGATCGGTGACCAAGGCCCTGGCGAGCCTGAGGCCGGTTTCGCTCTGTGCCAGCCCAGGGGGCAATCCACGGTGAGCGGTGAGAATGAGATCATCGTGTCTGTCGTCGAGGATGAAGATGGCGCCTGCCTCGAAGCCCGTCACCTCCAGCACCGTGTCCAACGCCTCGCCGAGCATTCTCCTCAGTTCAAGTGACCCTGTCAAAACGGCGGAAACGGCGTTGAGAGCCTGTAGCCTGTTTGTGGCCTTTTCCCGCAGTACTTCTTGGCTCTGCTTTATCCAGGCGAGCCAGATGGTGAGGCCGCCCACCAGGGTGACGGCCACCGTCTCCAGGAACGCATCGGCTGGGTACTCACTGAGCAGTAGAGTGCGAGGCAGCATGATCAGGAAGGCCGCTGCCAGGACCGCGAGGCCGACTGTGGGGCCCAGGGCGAAGGCAGCGTACCCTATGGGCAGGATGAGGAGGACTCGTTCGGTGGAGTGACGGGTGAGTACCGTTTGGCCACTTATGGGGAAGGGAAGCGGGCGCAGTTGGGCACTGTAGTGGAGCAGCACACCGCTGAGGAGCATGGCGATGACCAGCCATAGGCTGGGGCTGAAGATGATCTTCTGAAATCTGCCCATGGAGGGCGTCGAGAAGGGCGCCACAGTCTGGCTCCTTGAGGGGTCAGCCTAATTCGTTGTGGATGCTGGGGGGGTCTGCAGACTGGGGAGGTTTCATTCTATATCCTCGAGAGTGAACCAGCCGCGTTGCAGAGCCTGGATCACCGCCTCGGTGCGCGAGCCCACCTGCATCTTGCTGAAGATGTTGCTCAGGTGACCCTGGATGGTGCGTACGCTCAAGGCGAGTTCGTTGGCGATCTCCATGTTGCTCATGCCCTGGGCTGCCAGCTTCAGCACCTCCATCTCTCTCTCGCTGAGTTGATCCGCTGCCACGCCGAGCACACCCGGCCCTTGAGGAGAGGCTAAGCGATTGATGACCTTGCGCGCGATGGTGGGGTGGAGTATCGACTCGCCAGCGTGCACCGCCCGGATGGCTTCGACGAGTTCCTGAGAGGGCACGTCCTTCAAGAGATAACCTGCGGCACCCGCTTCCAGGATGGCGAAGACGTACTGGTCGTCATCATAGGCGCTGAGGATAAGGACAGCACTCTCCGGTTGCATCTCCTTGATCCGTCTGGTAGCCTCAATGCCATTCAGCTTGGGCATGGCGATATCCATGATCACCACGTGCGGGTGGAGGTCCTGGGCCAGGCGCACGGCTTCCTCCCCATCCCCGGCCTCGCCTACGAC
>JBAVWD010000407.1:0-1878 GCA_049697655.1 Anaerolineae bacterium
CGATCAGAGCTGCCACCAAGACCCAACCCGACTGCCAGAAGTGGTCCCTTCCGCGGGTCACTTTGGCGTAGTGCTCGGTACAGTAGCAGCGTTTGCCGATGGTCCTCGCTTCCACTGTGAGCGGCACTTGACAGACGCAGCAGGCACGTTCGCTCATGTTCCATAGCCTCCCTTCGGCCACTAGTTCGGGGCACCTTCCCCGGTGCTCATATTATACATTGGCAGACACGCCAAGGTCAAAGCGTGACAACGGCGTCCAGTCGCCTGTCCTCAATGCGCATGATGGGCAGGACGAAGTAGGTCGCCACCCCCATCACAGACGTGGCCACACTCCTGGAGCCATCGCCCGTCAATCCGCTTCGGATGTCCGCACGGGCAACCGCTGCTGTGTTTCGCTCACCCTAACCCTTCAGACCTCGACGGAACTGGAGAGCCAGACGAAGGTTGTCGGTGTCGAACTTGGGTATGTCCAGTTGCTTCATCATCTGCAGCGAGTCGGCGTCGTTCACATCCCACGAATGTACTTCGAGACCTGCTGCACGCACGGTGCTCACTACCTCGGAAAACAACTGGGTGGGATGAAGATGTACGGCCCTGGCGCCAGCCAGCCGGCCGGTCTGCACCGCGACGTATGCCACCACGTCCAGCTTCATCCAGTCCTCAGAACGCCGCACGAGCAAGTCGGTCGCCAACCCCGGGCAGCGCCGGCCGATATCCAACAGCAGCGCAGGTTCGTAAGAAGTAACCTCCATGGTGTCCCAGAGATGCCGGAAGCGCTGCAACTCGCCGGCAACTATCTCGGACGACTCTGGCTCGGGTCCCTTGAGTTCTATCTCCAATCCCAGGCGCCCCGCGAAGGCCTCCAGCACCTCACGGAAGGTGGGGATTCGGCGCCCCTCCGGAGACTCGCCTCCTACCAGTTCTAGCTCCCACAGTTGGGCAGACGTGTGAGCGAAGATAGGTCCGGACGCCTCGGTCTTCCCATCAAGATAGAAGTTGTGGAAGACCACCGGCACCCTGTCCTTGCTCAGCCGCACGTCTAGTTCAATGGCATCTGCGCCAAGGTCCACGGCGCGCTCAAACGCGGCCAAGGTATTCTCGGGGGCTCCGTCAGCAACTCCACGATGGGCTACTATCTCCAAGTGTCCCACACTATCTCCTCGCGTATCGATTGGCCATGGCCAACCACGCTCGACACTGCGTGAACCCCCCTGCCCCTGCGGTACGAGGTCCGTACGGGTCTGCGTGCTGCCGGCGGGCGAGCTAACCCCGCCCTTGTTATTCTGTTGGGACTGATCTCCTCTGCAACCAGGCCGCCAAGTAGTGAACAGCTACGCCCGCCGCGAATCCCAGAGCCATATTGACAACCACCGAGACCACCACGGTGACGCACAGCACCGCCAGATCCACCTTCTCTCGGACATCGGTGGCCAACTTGGCCAGCTCCACTCCCACCAGGAAGAGCATGGCTCCGATGATGGCAGCGGGAAAGGCCCCCAGGAGCTGGGCGAGGGATGCGGCCAGGCACAGACCCAAAAAGATCTCGATCAGTCCCTCGAGGATGTTCGCCCCTCCGGTTCGGGCACCGAAGTAGTACTGGCCCGCCAGACCGCCAGCCCCGTGGCACATAGGCATACCGCCGAAGAAGGGAACCACCAGGTTCATGATACCCGTATTGAGCGAGAGTTGCCGCTCTGTGACCGTCCTTTGTGGCCAGTAGGTCTTAATCAGCGATGAGGTAGAGATGACGGCGTTGGTGGCAGTCAGCGGGATCTGCGCGAAACCAGCCAGCAACAAGACCTGCCACACTTCATCGGCGCGAAATGATGTCAAGGACGGAAGGTGCAGACTAGGAGCAGGGATCCCTCGCAGCTGGCC
>JBAVWD010000408.1:0-10325 GCA_049697655.1 Anaerolineae bacterium
CCCGTGCGATGACAACAACGTCGCCGAGGCCGTCAACAAAGTCCCGTTCTGCACCTACGACCCGCTGATTCTAAAGCAGTATCCTGGCCCCGACTCGCCACCTTAGGGTGCGCTGAGTCGCGGATCACCAGAAGACCAACAAGGAGGGGGCGGCCCCATGGGGCGCCCCCTCCCTTTCCTCCCACCGCCGCCAGCAGGTCCGCGGCCACGCTCCCGTCGAGCACCCCCCCGGAGCGATATCACGCCAGCCCTCGCTACCTCTCGGCCGGCCACGAGGCCACTAGGCAATTACCCCTAGCGGTCGCCGAGCCAAATTGCCTATTCCACCCCCACCAAGACGAGCAGTCTAGCCCTACCAAACCGAGCCGCATTAGGGTAAACTGTACCAAGGCCATAGAGGCAGCGAGAATCGCGCACCCGTAATGCCGCTTTGGCAACGGGTGCGTAACCGGAACAGGGCACATCTCGCCCCTCAGGGGACCTGGGCCGGCATCGAACACGCCTCGTCACCGTCGCCTGGCCGACCACCCGGATACTCGAAGAAGCTCCGCCAAGCGGGCCGTTCTTTGCCTCGGCCAATGTCCTGAAAGAAGAGGAGGATGGGAAATGGCATCACGTCCCACTCTAAACAGGCGTCTTTTCCTGAGCCTCACCGTGGCTCTGATCTTGGCCACACTGCTTCCCGCGTGCGCCCCTTCAGGCACGCCGGCGACCAGCGGCACGGAGCTCGAAGGCACCATCAAAGTGTCCGGCGCCTGGGCCCTCTATCCCATGATGGTCAAATGGGCCGAGGAGTTCCAGAAGGTATACCCCAAGGTCCGCATAGACGTCTCAGCCGGAGGCGCTGGCAAGGGTATGGCTGACGCCCTGGGCGGCGCCGTGGACATCGGCATGGTCTCCCGCGAGATCAGGCCCGAGGAGATCGACCAGGGCGCCTACTTCGTTCCGGTGGTCAAGGACGCGGTCTTCCCCACCATCAACGCCAGCAACCCTGTCTGGGAAGCCCTGTCCCAGAAAGGCGTTCAGCGCCAGACTCTCGTGGATCTCTTCATCGACGGCGAGTCCCTCACCTGGGGCGAGATCGCCGGGACCGACTCCGACGAGGCGGTCAACGTCTATACCCGCTCAGACGCCTGCGGCGCCGCTGAGACGTGGGCCAAGTACCTCGGCGGCGAGCAAGAGGACCTGAAGAACATCGCGGTGTACGGCGATCCCGGGCTGGCAGAGGCGGTGAGGGTGGATCCGCTGGGAATCGGGTATAATAACCTCAACTATGCTTATGATATGACCACTGGCCTCCCGGTGGAGGGCCTGCAGATACTGCCTATAGATGTCAACGAAAATGGGCAGGTGGACCCGGAAGAGGATCTGTCCACGAAAGAGCAGGCGCTGGAGGCGGTGATAACAGGAGTCTACCCCTCACCGCCGGCCAGAGATCTGTACCTTGTCACCCAGACCGAATTCCAAGGCCTCAGCGCCGAGTTCGTGCGCTGGATACTCACTGATGGCCAGCAGTACCTGGCCGAGGTGGGCTACATCAGCCTCACCGAAGACCAGATCGACGGCGCACTGGAGAAGCTGGGCGGCTAGGCCCCCCAGTGGGGGACACATGCTATCCGCCCGCGGATCGAAAGGACCCTCGCCATGCGCTGGAGGCGGATCAAGGATTCTGCGGCCACGAAATCCATGCGCCTTGCCCTGGCCTTGGTCAATTCCTTGCTGGTGTTATTGGTCATCGGACTGTTCGCCAAGTCCAGGCCCATTCTCGCCAGGGTATCGATCGTTGATCTGCTCCTCTCCTCCTCCTGGCATCCCCTCAGAGGTGAGTTCGGATTCTACCCCTTCATAGTCGGCACCCTGGCAGTGACGGCCATGGCCATGATCCTGGCTATCCCGGTCTGCCTCCTCAGCGCCATCTATCTGTCCGAGTATGCGCACCGCCGCCTTAGGGAACTCGTCCGCCCCGTCATCGACCTCCTGGCCGGGATTCCCTCGGTGATCTACGGCTTCTGGGGAGTGATCGTGGTGGTGCCTCTGGTGCGCGCTCTGGGACACGCTGTAGGCAGCACAACCACCGGATACAGCCTGCTCTCCGGAGGCATTATCCTGGCCATCATGGTTTTCCCCATCATCATCTCCGTCGCTACGGACGTGCTGCAATCCGTGCCCGCGGAGGCAACTGAGGCCTCTTTGGCCCTCGGAGCGACGAGATGGGAGACCGTCAAGCACGTGGTGCTCAGAGCTGCCCTCCGGGGTCTCATGGCCGCGATCGTCCTCGGCTTCGCCCGCGCCTTCGGCGAGACGATGGCCGTTCTCATGGTCGTGGGCAACGTGCCCAAAGTCCCGACGTCGCTCTTCGACCCGGCATATCCTCTTCCGGCGCTGATCGCCAACAACTACGGCGAGATGATGTCTATACCTCTGTACGACTCCGCGCTGATGCTCGCCGCCCTGGTGCTGCTAGTTGTGGTGGCAGGCTTCAACCTCGGTGCCCACCTCGTCCTCTTGCGGGTCGAAAGGAGATACTAGGTCCCGTGCGAGCCAGACGACTCGAAGAAGCAGTGTTCAAAGGCCTGATGCTGGCTTCCCTGGGGCTGGTCCTCTTGGTGCTGGTGGCTATCATCATGGTCGTCGTCGTGCGGGGGGCATCGTCCCTCAGCCTGGCCATGATCTTCCAGACACCCAAGGGTGGATATTACCTCGGCAAGGAGGGGGGCATAGCGAACGCCATAGTGGGCTCACTGTACCTGGCCATCGGAGGCTCAGCCCTGGCTTTACTGCTCAGCCTGCCCACAGCCCTGGCCCTCCAGAGAGAGTATACCGGACGGCGCGTGGCTACCGTTACCAGGCTATGCCTGGACGCCCTGTGGGGTATACCGTCCATAGTCTATGGTGCCTTCGGATTCGTCGTCATGCGGTACTTCGGCCTCAGCGCATCGCTACTGGCCGGCATTCTCGTCCTTTCCCTGGTCATGCTACCCATCATGGCCCGGGCCATGGAGGAGGCGGTGCGAATGGTGCCCCTCCAACTCAAAGAGATCTCCTATGCCACGGGCGCCACGAGGTTGGAGACCACCATTGCTGTGGTTCTCAAGCAAGCGCTGCCCGGCATGATCACAGCCGTAGTGCTGGCTTTCGGACGCGGTATTGGCGATGCGGCCTCCATTCTCTTCACGGCGGGCTACACAGACAACATACCGCGTTCCCTGCTGGATCCTGCCGCATCGCTGCCGCTGGCGGTCTTCTTCCAGCTGGGTACCCCATACCCGGAGGTCCAGCAACGAGCCTACGCAGCAGCGCTCATTCTGCTGATCATCGTTCTGCTCGCCAGCCTGGCGGCGCGTCTCTTGGGTCTGCGCTTCTCCAAGCACATCATCAAGTAGGAGTCCGAAATGCCCCACATCAGCCTGCGTAATCTCAACATCTACTACGGACGTCACAACGCTCTGCGAGATGTGACCGTCGACATACCAGACGCGCGGATCACCGCCATCATCGGACCCTCGGGCTGCGGCAAGACCACTCTGCTCAAGAGCCTCAACAGGCTGGTGGAACTCAATGAGGAAGTCAAGGTGGAAGGGGAGGTGCTCATAGACGGGCAGAACATTTACGATCCCCAGGCCGATGTCCTCACCCTCCGGAAAAAGGTGGGATTCCTCTCGCAGAAACCCTACCCGCTCCCGATGTCCATCTACGACAACATTGCCTATGGGCCCCGCATCCACCGCATGAAGCAGCCGCAAATCCTGCAGCAAATAGAGGATCTCAGGCAATCCCCAGACCTGGAGCAACTGGCTCCGGAGATCGCCAGGGTCGGCATCCGCTCCAAGAAGAGCGATGCCATGGATCTGCTGGTGGAGTGCTATCTCCGTATGGCAGGCCTGTGGCAGGAGGTCAAGGACAGGTTGAACGATCCAGCGGCAGGCCTTTCCGTCGGACAACAACAGCGACTGGCTCTGGCCAGGGCACTAGCGGTGGAGCCGGAGGCCATCCTGGCCGACGAGCCCACCTCGGCCCTGGATCCCATATCCGCCCAGCTCATCGAGCAGCAGTTCGAGTTCCTCAAGGAGAAGTACACCATCGTGGTGGTCACCCATATCCTGCGCCAGGCGCGGAGGATCGCCGACTACGTGCTCTTTCTCTACCTGGGCGAACTGGTGGAGCATGGCCCCGCCAAAGAGGTCTTCACCTCCCCCAGTGACCCAAGAACTCGCGCCTACGTAGCTGGGGACTTCAGTTAGCTCCATTCCTTAGCTGGTCATCAGGGACACTCCCCACCACCCGCCTGCCAAAGGCTCAAGCAGCCACAGGTGCTGGAGCCGACTTCCCTGGCGGAGCACCTCTCCGCCCACCGAACAGATAGCTCTAGCTTTGGCCGTCCTCAGCCAGCTATGCTACAATGTGGGCCGGTATTCTGGGCCAGTCGCCGCTCCCTCCGCGCGAGCGGCCTTGCCACGCAGGCCAGGCCCTATTCTGAAACGAGGTTGTCATTTCCACCTTGACGTTTTCCGACGGAGGAATCTTCCGGGCCGCCCCTTCTGACACTGGAGCGTTCCCAACGGAGGGCGTTCTCATCATCACCAGGGCCCCTGCGGTCCATGATACCTATACCCCATTCCTTCCGCCGCTGCTGCTTGCTTTCGTCACCACGCCCGCCCTGGTCGCAGCGGCAGAGACCCTGGGTCAACGTGTGGCCTACTTCGTCACTGCCGTCGTCTGCCGCCTCGGCGTGCCCTTCGTAGGGGCGACCCGGCGGGTCGCCCCTACTGTCTCGAGCCAACCCGTGATAGCCAGCCAGCGCGCCCCAGGGAGATGGCGGGCAAGTCCGCGCATGCGAAAGAGCCTCCATGGATCCCAAAGACGACCTTACTGAAAGCCAGCCCAGCGCCGACGCTTTGACGCAAGGCCAGGAGTTCCAGACCGGTAACGTGCTCACCGTAAGCTTGGCGCACGCCCTCAACGACGTGTACACCAGTTTCCTGCCCCCCCTCTTGCCTTCACTGATGGCCAAACTGGCACTGTCCAACACTCAGGCTGGGCTCCTGGCGTTCATGCAGTCCACCCCCTCTCTGCTGCAACCCGTCATCGGCCACCTGGCGGACCGGGCGAGCCTGCGGTACTTCGTGATCCTCTTGCCGGCTGTGGCAGCCACGGCCATGAGCCTGCTTGGTGTGGCACCCCACTACGCCGTAGTGGCACTCCTGGTCATCATCGCGGGCCTCAGTTCCGCCGGGTTTCACGCCTCCGCACCCGCGATGGCCGGCCGCCTCTCTGGCTGGCGTCTGGGGCGGGGCCTCGGGTTTTGGACCGTGGGAGGCTATCTGGGTTTCGCCGTCGGCCCCATCCTAGTGACCAGCACCGTCAACTTGCTGACCCTAAAAGGCACGCCATGGCTGGCCATCGGCGGATGGATCGGCTCCGCCATTCTGTTCCTCCGGCTCAGAGGCGTGCAACTGCAACCCACCCGTTCGGCTGCAGGGGATTCATGGCGCCGAGGCCTCGAGGCCATGCGCCCCATTCTGATACCGGTGGTGGGCCTCACCCTCTCGCGCGCCATGGCTTTCTCAGCGACCCTTACCTTCTTGCCCACCATGCTCACCAGTCAGGGGATCGATCTCTGGCGGGCAGGCATCTCTTTGTCCGTCCTGCAGCTGGCATCGGCTGGCGGTGCTCTCGTTGCCGGCTCTGCTAGTGACCGGCTGGGCCGCCGGTCCATCGTTCTCTTGTCTACGCTATCGGCACCACTGCTAATCCTGGCCCTGGTCTTCCTCCAAGGCTGGCTCAAGCTGCCGACGCTGATCGGTCTGGGACTCACCATGCCTGCCACTTACGTGGTATTGATGGCTCTGATACAGGAAAGCTGTCCCGACAACCGGGCGCTAGCCACCGGCGTGCTACTGTCCGTCACCTTCGTCTCGGAGGCCTTGGGCGCGGTGGTGCTGGGTGCCCTGGCCGACCTCTTCGGCCTGGGCACCGCATTTGTGGCCGCCGCCCTCGTCCTTCTCGGGGGGCTTCCCCTGGTCTTTCTGCTTCCCCGTCAGAGACCCGCGCCCTTCCAGGCTACCACTTCACCGTGAACCGCCGAAGGCCACAACCAGGACAGCCATGAGCCACGCTAGCCAGGATACCACAGCCTGCCACCAGCCTGAAAGCCCAGCCCCCCTGCGCACGTCCGACCCCAACTTTCACCGCGGTCCCCTGGCGGGCCTGGGCTTCGCAATCCCGCCCTCCAACGTCATCATACTGGCGGTGGTCCAGGAATCCTCGACCGACCATCGCGCCTTGGCCACTGGTATCTATCACGTCCTGGGCTTCAGCGCTGAATCGGTCTCATCCCTGACCGTGGGGATTCTGGGCGACCTCCTCGGTCTGGACTTCGCCATCGCCGCCAGCGCTGTGTTGATGCTCCTGAGCCTGCCACTGGTTCTACTGCTCCCGAAAGCCAAACCGTACCCTGGGGGCGACGAGTATCTGTCCCCAGGGCCTCCTCGTGATCAACCACCCAACTCACAAGGATGAGCATGCCCGAGTCAACTGACACCAGCGAAGATCGCAACAGCATGCCGACCGCAGCCTCAGCTCACTCTGGGGAGAACACATCCCCCCCACGGAGGGACAGTTCCGATTTCCAGACAGGCTACGTGGCCACTTTCACCTTCGCCCACGCCATCCACGACACCTACTCCGCCTTTTTGGCACCCCTGTTGCCAACACTGATCACCAACTTGTCGCTCTCTATGACGCAGGCCGGTGCCCTCGACTTCGCCAGGACCATCCTCGCCATCCTCCAGCCTCTCATCGGTCACGTGGGAGATCGAGTCAACCTCCGCTACCTCATCATCCTGGCTCCAGCGATGACGGGAACGATGATGAGCCTGCTGGGGGTGGCTCCCAACTATACTGCCCTGATACTGCTCGCCCTGGCGGCAGGGTTGGGATCAGCCTTCCTGCACGCCTTGGCTCCCGCCGTGTCCGGACGCTTCTCGGGGGCCAAGCTGGGATGGGGCATGGGCGTCTGGATGGCGGGCGGCAGCATTGGCTTTGCCATCGGCCCCGTCATCATCGTCGCCGTCCTCGATCGCCTGAGCCTGGGGGCCACACCCTGGCTTATGATCGGAGGCTGGATCGCCTCGGCCATTCTCTTCGTGCGCCTGAGGGATGTCTCAACGCTCTCCCCGGCAGCTCACCATCGGGGTTCGCTCCGCGAGGGGTTTGGGGCCCTGAAGCCCCTCATGCTCCCGCTCGTGGCTATCATCGGAGTCTCGGCTCTACAGATCTCTGCCCGGATGACCTTCCTGCCTATTTTCCTCACCGGGCAAGGCGAGAGCCTGTGGTTCGCTGGTATCGCCCTCACCGTCCAGACTGGAGTGGGATGGGTGGGGGCCATGATGGGGGGAGCAATCAGCGACCGGTGGGGACGGCGACTCGTGGTCTTTGTCTCCATGTCGTCCGCTGCCATCCTGATGCTGGTGTTCCTTTTCGTCGGAGGTTGGGTACGGCTCCCGCTCCTTGCATTGATGGGCATCACCGGGCCTGCCACGCGTACGGTCCTCATGGCCCTGGTGCAGGAGAACTGCCCGGACAACCGCGCCATGGCCAACGGCATGTTCTTGGCCATCAGCTTCGTCGTGGAGTCTGGTGCAGCCGTGGTGATGGGCGCTTTGGGGGACGTCTTCGGCCTGGAGAAAGCCTTCTTGCTCAGCGCATTCATCCTGCTGCTGGGATCGCCTGTGGTACGGCTCCTACCCGGAAGAGCCCCCAGTCGAGCCGAACCGTCACGCTAGGCACGAGGGCCCCACGGTCCCGGTATCACCGACAGCAGGACACGGGTGAGGATGGGATGGGCGGGCGCACACCGCGCCGGTCCATCATAGCCAGCGCTTTCTGCGGAAAAACCAGAGCATGACCAGACCAATCGTCAACATCACCAGCCAAAGGGCGGGGTATGCCCACCGCCACGTCAGTTCAGGCAGGTAGCGAAAGTTCATCCCGTAGACGCCGGCGATGAAAGTGAGGGGAGCGAAGATCGAGGCGAAGATGGTGAGCACCTTCATCACTTCGTTCATCCTGTTGCTGAGGCTCGAGAGGTAGATGTCCAGCATGCCCGAGAGCATATCCCGCAGAGTCTCCACCGCGTCCATCACCTGGATCGCGTGATCGTACACATCCCTGAGATAGGGATGCGTAGACTTCCTGATCAGGGGAGATTCGCTCCGCTCCAGCCCCGCGACCACCTCCCTCAGGGGCCACACCGCCTTGCGCATGTAGATCATTTCCCTCTTCAGATGATGTAGTTTCTGGAGGGCGTCCCTGCCGGGGTTGGTTACCAGCTGTCCCTCCAGATCCTCCACCTTCTCCCCGAGACTCTCCAGCACCCCGAAGTACCTGTCCACTACCCCGTCCAAAATGGTATAGGCGAGGTAGTCAGGCCCCTCCTCCCTCATCCTGCCCTTGCCGCCCCTGATTCTCAGCCGAATGGGATCCAGCACGTCTCCACCGGGTTCTTCCTGAAGTGAGACCACGTAGTTCGCTCCTACCAACACGCTCATCTGCTCCGTGGTCATCTCGTGTCGCGCGTCGTCCCAATCCAGCATCTTCAGAACCATGTACAGGTAGTCGCCCAGGTCTTCCATCTTGGGGCGTTGCTCGGGGTTCAGAATGTCCTCGAGCACCAAGGGGTGGAGACCCAGGCGCTCACCCAGCTCTTCCACCACGTCCACCTGGTGTATACCGTCCACATTGATCCAAGTGACGCTCGGCGCCTTGCACAGAGGAAAGGCATCACCGATGGTCTCCAGTTCTTCCTCCAGAAGCTGCGAAGAGTCATAGACCATCGCGGTGATCTTTGGCTTCGCGGCCTTCGGCTCACCCACGTGTACCAGACTTCCAGGTTCTAGACCGGCCTTCTCTGACCTCTTGCTGACTATTCCTTCCATCTCACACCTTCCTCCGCCCGAGTGGCGCGATGCATCAGGCCTGCCATCCCTTGGCTAGGATTGCTGAGGCCGTCTCCCGTACTGGCTCAGCCGGCTGCCGGCCTCAGCCGCACTCAGCCCAGCAGATGACGTCTGTAGCGCTGCCAGAAGGCTGTCTACCGGCTGGCTCCAATACTCACTCGCGCTGACCGAAGTGTCGCTCATGTGCGCCCCTCGAACCCCCCCCTCACACCGCGTCACTGATGTCGCAGGTACTTCAGAGGAGGTCGCTTCACGTGTTTGGTGGTGCCACCGACAGGCACGACACTGATGGAGCCATCGATTTCTAGAACCGCCATTTCGACATCACTCAGTTCGGCAACACCGTGTTCGCGCAAGGCAGCCTCCAACGTATCCTGGTCCAGCCCCTCACGCCGCAGGTGATCGGTGATCACCTCGCCGCGCAGTACCAGTACAGTCGGCGACCCTTCGACGACGCGGCGGAGTACAGGCCAGCGAAGGCGAAGGCGGGCCACCAGTGAATTGATCACCAATAGCACGATGGCCGCCAGCAACCCGCCGCTGAGCGACGTGTCTGGCCCCACCATGGCATTCTGCACCGCGTTGGCTATCAGAAGCAACACCACCAGGTCGAATACCGTCATCTGGCCAATCTCGCGCTTCCCAGCAAGCCGCAGTCCCAGAAGTATGACCAGATAGACGACAGCCGTTCTCAACACAATGTCCCAGGCAGGCAGCGCCAGGCTCCACATCTCACCCACCCCCTGTCTCATCTTGAGGATAGAAGCAACCACCCGGAGTCCGATATATCAGGACCTGGTCGGGGCCACGCGACACGGGCGTAGAGAAGCACTGCGGGCACTCCCACAACTGCCCGCAGGGGATTGCCAGGTGCGACCACCAGTCTCGCCTCATGGTGCACACCCGACCCAAAGCCGGCTGGGCTGTGCCGTTCGACTGTCGCCAGTTGGACTAGCCGCGGAGGATCCGGCGAAGGGTATCGGCGCTAGCCTCAGAGGTCACCGCAACGACATGATCGCCAACCAGCAACTCAGTGTCACCATAGGGGATGATTGCCTGATCCCCACCTCGGATCACCAGAGGAAAGATGCAGTCATCGGGAATGCCTAGCTCCCTCAAGGGGCGGCCTGCCGCGGGCGATCCAGGCGGGATTTCCAGTTCCACGAAACTGACGCCTACGTTCCTCAGCGACAGAAGATGGACCAAGGGCTGGGCCGGGATGACTCTCTCTATCTGAGAGAGAATAAGCTCAGTGCTGGACACGGTCACGTCGATGCCCAGTCTGCGGAAGATCTTCTCATTCTTGGGATTGTTGAGGCGGGCAACCGTGCGCGCCACGTTGAACTTCTGCTTGGCTACCTGGCAGAC
>JBAVWD010000409.1:0-2146 GCA_049697655.1 Anaerolineae bacterium
GGCTATGGCGCGATAGTTGTGGCATACAAGATAGCTGGCCAGTTCGAGGGCGTAGCGGGCGCCACAACTGAGGAGTTGGTCGAGAGACGCCTGGCTGGCTCGGGTTGGGGTCAAATAAAGCGAGAGTTGAGCGTGGCCGCATCGACCACAACCGAATCCGAGGAGAACCCGCCGGATCAAGAAGGTCCGCCCGAGGATAAAGGTCGGCCGGACAATGCCGGTCCAAGAGACCATCCCGACCACCCAGATAACGCAGGACCCAAGGACAACAACAAGCATTCGAAGTAGCTTGGATAAGGATACTGGTATGCGGTTCCTCCCAGCGGGGTGACGAGGGGTCTGGCTACAGAGCGCGGGAAGGCAAATCGGGGGCTTCAAGCCCCCGATTTTGTTTTGTCTCATGACTACGGCAGCGAATGCTGTTTCTAGAGGCCTGTCCCCTGCCGGTGTTGAGCGTAGACTCCCGTGTTGGCGAGCCGTTGCGATGTCTGGCACGATGTCCGAGACTGAGAAGGACCTAGAGCGCAGCAGCCAACGACCAAGAGGTGCAGACGATAGCTTGCGCACGCTTGGCCGGACTTGGAGTGTACCCCCAGGAGGGGGGCACGAAAGGTGGTGTTGTGGCTCTCAGCGGCGGGTACGTCTTGGGCGCGTCATCCAGAAGGAGGCCTTCCACAGTGTTAGTGAGTGCCCGGGTGACCGCGCGGTTTCTTTGCTGGTGGAGCGGGAAGGGCAAACCCCCTCAAGGCCAAGGAAGACTGCGGATTGACTTGGGGGCCGGCCAGAGCTATGATGAAAGTCCGCTCCCGGTTCCACCTGGTGGAACCTCGGCAGCCATTCTTGCTCGGACAGACAACGTTCTTGACAGACGACCCGAAGCGGGGCGCTCATGCCACCACCCAGTGACGACGCCAAACTAGTGGCCAGAGCACAGCAAGGTGATCGGGCCGCGATCGCCGAGATCTATGAGCGACATTACTCGGCGATTTATCGGTACGTCTTCTACCGGGTCGGCGACGCGCCCACCGCTGAAGACCTCACGGGCACGGTATTTGTGCGGGTCGTGGAGAACATCGATAGCTTCGTGTACCGAGGCCGCCCCATCCTCTCTTGGCTGTACACCATCGCGCGCAACGTTGTCGTTGACTTTCACAGACGCGGGGCTGGACAAGCTACATTGCCTCTCGACGAAAGCCTGATGACAGGAGGAGAAGATGTCGAGCAGGCTGCGGACCGCGCCTTGACTCAGCGTCGGCTGGCTGCTGCACTGAGCCACCTTACTGAGGACCAGCGTCAGGTGATTCTGCTCAAGTTCGTAGAGGGGATGGGCAACGAAGAGGTGGCCCAGATGGTGGGCAAGACCGTCGGCTCCGTGAAGTCCTTGCAGCACAGGGCTTTGGCTGCCCTACACCGCGCCCTCGGTGGCGACGGAGCGTGACAACACCCACCGGTGGCTCGTCGTTTCGCCCCGGTAGCCCGTATCCTTCTGCCCTTCTGGCTCGTTATGCATGGTGCGAGGAGAGGTCTCGCCATGAGCGACCACATCGACAGAGTTCTTGATGATTGTCTGACAGAACTGATTGGCGGCGCAGCCTCAGTGGAGGACTGCCTGTCGCGCTACCCAGAGCGCGCGGACGACTTGCGTCCGCTGCTCGAGGTTGCTGTGCAGGTACACGCTCTGGAATTGCCAGAGATGCGAGCCGTCGCATCCATGGCGGCGAAGCGCCAGATGCTGCTGGCGCTCTCGGACAAGGAACGCCGCCTGCGGCAAGCCCCTCGCTCGCTCCCCGCTGTCGCATCTGGATTCTTCGCTTTGCTCGGTCAGGCGGGGAAGCGCAAGGAGCAGCGTGGTGGCACTCTGCTGATCGGCGCAGCCGCAGCCATCATGGTTGTGATGCTGACTCTCGTACCTGGTGTGCTTGTCGAAATGGGTCGCTATGGGGTGGTGGGTCAAGCGGCGGTTGTGGCAGAGGTGGTTGGCATGGTAGAGGTGCAGCACCAACCTGTCGCTGTGTGGCGACCGGTGACCTCTGATACAGTGCTCACGAGCGGCTACCGCATCAGGACAGGCGGGCTCTCAGCAGCTACTGTCAGGTTCTTCGATGGCAGCACGACCATTCTGGGTGCAGACACGGAGATTACCTTC
>JBAVWD010000410.1:0-2417 GCA_049697655.1 Anaerolineae bacterium
CCTGACATTTGATGCGCTACCAGAACGGAGCATGAGGGGTGAGGTCACGAAGATCGCGCCCATGGCCAGCCTGGAGCAAGGCGGCACCAACTACAAAATCACCATCGAGTTGGAGGAGCAGGACCCAGACCTGCGCTGGGGGATGACTGCTTTCGTCGATATCTTCGTGGGGACTCAGTAGATGGACAGGAAGATACTCGCGGTCAGCGTGCTCGTCATCTTCGTGACTGGGTGTGGTGGGCTGCCGGGCACGCAACCTGGTCTAGAGGCTCTGCCCACTACTTCGCCGAAGGTGGCACCTTCCACATCAGTGCCCACGGCCACGCCGGTCGATACACCTACGGTTACCCCGGTGCCACAGACCGGCACACCTGCAGCCACGGCGACGCCTGCGTTAACACCCACGACCACGCCTGCTCCGCTGCCGCCGACTCCAACTCCGACTCCCGGGCCGGAGGGCCGGTTCGTGTTCCAGCTGGGCAGCGGAGGCGACATCTACGTGGTGAATGCCGACGGGACCGGTCTGCGGTGGCTGACGCAGGGGATGGACCCTTCCTGGTCACCTGATGGTACGCAGATAGCCTTCGCCCGCTGGACTGAGCCCTGGGGCATCTATGCCATCAACGCCGACGGGAGCAACGAGCGCTTGCTGTTCAGCTCCAACGTGGCGCGGAGCCCCGTCTGGTCCCCGGACGGGAGCCAGATCGCCTTTTTCTTTACAACCGAAGGCTGGCACCCGGCATGGAAGATCTGGATCGACGGATTCGGCTGGTACTACATCGAGCGGGGCTACATGCAGACGGAGTGGCACCTGGGCGTGGTGAACGTGGCTGACGGCAATCTCCATGAGCCCTACTGCGACAACCTCTCCTTCTCCCCCACCTGGACCGCCGATGGTCAGCGACTGGTGTACGATGGAGAGCAAGGCCTGATGATCAGCGAGGCTAACGGAGCGAACAACGTGCCTTTCACCGACAATGTGCACGACCAGTTCCCTGTGATGTCCCCGGATGGCAGCCAGATCGCCTTCCAGCACTGGCAGCACGATCACTGGGAGATCTTCGCGACGGGAGCCGATGGCCTTGGCCGCTGGCCCTTGACCCGCAGTTCGCCGCTGCTGGAGAGGCGGCCCAACAACGTCTCACCAGCGTGGAGCCCAGATGGAAAGCACATCGTGTTTCTGTCTGACAGGAGTGGCGAGTGGGAGTTCTACGTAATGGCTGCCGATGGCAGCCATCAGAGGCAGATCCTGGACAATGTCACGCAGACACTGAAGATCTGGTACACCGGGGGGAATGAAAGGGTCGTTTCCTGGGCCCGTTAGGGTCGCGTGGGGGGTTAGCGATGACTGGCAATGACTTCATCGTTGAGACGCACGATCTCACGAAGATCTACGGAGATGGCGAGGAGATCAGGGCACTGGACGGTGTGAGCCTGACCATCAGGAGAGGTGAGTTCGTATCGATCATGGGTCCATCGGGCAGCGGCAAGTCCACACTCCTGTACGTGTTGGGGGCCCTGGCCCGTCCGACGAGTGGGCGGGTCATCATTGATGGCCAGGAGCTGACGGCGGTCAAGGACCTAGATCGATTTCGAAACGAGACAATAGGGTTCATCTTCCAGCTTCATAATCTCATACCGACTATGACGGCTGTGGAGAACGTCGAAGTGCCGTTGCACGAGCAGAGGGTGAGCGCCAAGGAGCGACGTCGTCGGTCGAGAGAGGCACTCGAGATGGTGGGGCTTGGTGATCGATTGACCCATTTGCCGAACCAGTTGTCAGGGGGACAGTGCCAGAGGGTTGCCGTCGCTCGCTCGCTGGTCAATCAACCGTCGCTTGTCCTGGCCGACGAACCTACGGGCGAGTTGGACTCGGTGAGCTCCAAAGAGACCATCGACCTGATGCACGACATGAATCACCGCCTGGGCACCACCTTTGTCATCGTCACACATGACCCAGCGGTTGCTCGACGTACGGACCGCGTATTGATCATGGGCGATGGACGTATAGTCAGGGAGGACATAGTCACAGATCCCTACACAGAGGACCTCAGGATCCTGAAGGCTTCGCCCCTGGGGAGGGCCGTCCTTGAAGGTCAAGAGGAGCTGGCGCTGGATGGTGTGACCCTGCTCAGGGACGGAGAGCTAACGGAAGCTGGTCGGCTGCTCCGGGAATTGCTGGAGCAGGTGTAGGGGGTTGGGAAGTCGAGCGGCGGGTGGCCGGGTCTTGCCGCCGAGTGGCGAAGCTGCTAGGGACCGCTCTCCGCGAGTTTGACCCAATACTCGGTGCCCGGTCCTTCAGCGTCATGGCCATAATCGTGGACTAGAATGTAGTACTGGGCGTCGCTGATGGCATGCCATCGGATACGCGAAGCCCGAGCTTCCTCCGCCTGCCGCCCGTTGTCATCCACCGCCAG
>JBAVWD010000411.1:0-10958 GCA_049697655.1 Anaerolineae bacterium
GCCATCTTCTGCAGCCTCAGAGGGATATGCGATCGAGATCGTCAAGCCGGGTCAGTGGAGGGAGTTGTTTCGCCTCGCTGAGGAAGCCCTGTCTCCCGAGGCCAGAGAGATTCTTCCCCCAAGCGAAGAGCTACAGCAGCCATCGTTGGTGCGCCGGCTGGTCTCCAGCACAGGGGACTTTCTCCAAGGACGGACGACCATTCGTCTGGCGGCGAGCAAGCAAGGCCAGTTCGCCGCTGTCGTTACCCTGCGCACGGGAGGCCTCCTCGGTGCCCATACCCTCACCCTGATGGTGCATCCCGCGCATCGAGGCAAAGTGGAGGAGATACTGCTTGCCAGTGCGCTATCCGTCCTGGAGACTAGTCGCTCGCGCGCCCTCCAGGCCAAGATACACCCCTCCTACCCCCACGCGCGAAGTATATTCGAGCAGTATGGATTCGTGGAGGAAACAACTCTGGACCTTCTAACGCTCAGATTGGAGAACCGACAGGAGGCATAAGATGACCACTGACGAAGAGAGACTTCAGATCCTCAAGATGATACAAGAAGGCCAAATCACCGCCGAGGAAGGGGCCAAGCTACTGGCTGCCCTGGAAGAGCCCCCACGTGGTGAGACGGTTGGTGGCTCGCCGCGCTGGTTCCGGGTCCAAGTCACCGACATCAGCACTGGCAAGCGCAAGGTGAATGTCAACTTGCCCTTGAAGCTCCTGGACCTGGGTGCCAAGGTATATGCTAAGTTCGCAGCCCCCACGGACATCGACGTAGAGGAGGTCGTGAGAGCGATCAAAGAGGGAGCTCAGGGCAAGATCGTCGATGTGGAAGACGAAGCGGGTGGAGAGCGAGTGGAAGTATATGTGGAGTAGGTTGACTTGCCTGTGTCCACACGTGTAGAATCGGGGCGAATCGACGAGGTAGAGAACGGAGGTGTCCCCTCATGATGCGGAGGATCCTGCTACGGCTGCTGATCAACGCTATCGCTCTGTGGGTGGCCGTCCAGATCGTGCCGGGAATCCACGCGGAGAACCCCCTCACGATCCTCATTGTGGCCCTAATATTCGGTGTGGTCAACGCCATCCTACGGCCGTTGGTCACGTTCTTCACCTGCCCCATGATCCTCTTGACCTTGGGACTGTTCATTTTCGTGATCAACGCGATGATGCTGTGGCTCACAGCCTGGGTGGCAGGTAGACTGAACCTTGGCTTCTGGATAGAAGGTGGCTTCTGGCCAGCCTTCTGGGGTGCCCTGGTGATCAGCCTGGTGAGCCTGGCCATAAGCTTGCTGATCAAAGACGAAGACAAGTAGCAGAGTCTCCCCGCTCTGAGGGCAGCTCTATTCCTGGAGGGAACCCAGCTCAGTCTGGTAGCTGGCGACTATCTCGCCCTCAGAATCGGCGAAAGTGAAGGAGACCACACTCTCGGGAGGCAGTCCGGGTGGCAGAGGCACGCAATCGAGATACTGGCTCTCCGGGCTAGCTTGCGTCTCGCGGCGAAGTAGCTCAGTCCCCCCTAGATCCAGCGACACCGTCCCTGATTGATCGCATGTGGCCGCCAGGCCAAGGCACAGGGAATCCTCCTGGAGGTCCAGGCTCAGCGCAAGCTCGCGGTTGGCATAGTCCAGTCCGCCTATGCCCTGGAAAGGGTACCAGTACTCAACCCAAGTTCTGCTCCCTCCAGGCTCCAGGCTGATATCGTCCTCCGGCCAGAAGGTCCGGTTGGGGCCCCCCCACATCTCGAAGTACTGGCTGCCATCGTCGGTGTACTCGGCCGCGTAGGGTGACTGTTGGCCCCAGGCAAAAAGCTTCACTCCTGGCACTTCCGCCCCCGAGAAGACGCGAGCGATGCCCAGACCGGTATCGTGGTTATACGCCCCCACGAAATCATCGCCGGGCGCGGCAATGAAGAAGCCAAGCCAGTCCTTCCAGTTGTAATACCAGGACAGGTCCCTGCCCTCCCACACCGGCCAACTCAGGCTGGTCCGCTCCGCCGGCAGCCCAGCGTTTGGTCCCACGCTGTGGATGACCACCTCCCCACCAGGATAGACAAACTCGGTCTGGGGTGACATGGAAGAGCCACCCAGGGTGAGCATGGCGTTGGTCCAGTACTGGTAGCTGACCGTGGAGGTGGTCGGGTTCTCGATGCGAGGACGAACGGTGAAATAGGCCGCATCCGGGGCCAGGCTGATGTCCACTCGCACTCGCGGCCGGGGGTCTAAGGTATCGATGACGGTCACTGTCGCTCCCTCGGCCGAACTCTCTACCTGGTAGCTCCACGGGACACCCCATTCGTAGCCGTGCTCGTTGACGGGGAACGCCCACTCCATGCCCCCTGCCGCGAGCCACCAGTTCTGCTCACGAGCCAGCGGGCCCCAGGCAGTCGGTTTCAGTACCGGGTTGCGATACAGCAGGTTCTGCCCCGCAGGCTTGAAAAAACACTCGTACAGCCGCCCTCCAAGTTCCGGCAGGATGGTCAGTCTGAGATACCGATTCTCCAGCACAACGGCCCTGAAAGGTCTCAAGACGGTGGATCCCGCAGAGCGCTCCTCATAGGCAAAGCGGTCCAACCAGAGGTACGCCACGCCATGCTCCTCGTCCCAGGCCTGCCTCAGAAACGGCTCATACTGGTAAGTGGAGAGGGAGATGCTGGTCTCTCGAACCACGACCTGGTCAGTCGATGCTACGTGTGCCATCTCGGGAGTCGGGCTTGGCAGCGCAGTGGCAGTCCAAGCGGACTGCACGACAGGCGAGGGAGGGGGCGACTCCGCCGGCATCGGACTGCGCTCTGGAGTATCCTGTAGGCTGGTCGCCGGCGTAGCGGTGGCCACTGGCGTGGCACTCGGCAAGGGGAGGGGCGCAGGGGCCGATGGAGACGGGGCCACCACATCCTGGCGCCCGCACAGCAGTGGAAGCAGGCACAAGACCAACAAAACAAGTGGGGAAATCAACACTCGCTTCATCGCCCAGCGTCACCGCAGCCAAAGATATCCGGTCTATGTTAGCACAGCAGGAACGGGCCGCACAAGAGGAAGACACTGCCGGGGGGCGACAAAGCTTAAAACTGGGGCCTCTGCTCCAACTGACTCCTCGCTGTCAGGTCGTTTGTGCTATAATTGGACCAAGCGGCTCCCCGGAAGTATGAACTTCTGAGAGTAGGACGCAATGGCTGAGTTTGTCCATCTTCATGTCCACACTGAGTACTCCCTCCTCGACGGCTTGAGCCGCATTGAAGACCTGGTGCAACGAGCCAGAGAACTGGACATGAAGTCCCTCGCGATCACGGATCATGGCGTAATGTACGGCGCTCTCGGCTTTCATCAGCAGGCGGTGAAGGGCGGGATAAGGCCCATCATCGGATGCGAGATGTACGTGGCCCGCACGGACATGCACAGCCGTCGGCCACAGATAGATGTCAAGCCCCACCACCTCGTCCTCCTCGCGGAGAACCAACGAGGCTACCAGAACCTACTTCAGATGACCACCATGAGCCACCTCGAGGGTTTCTACTACAAGCCCCGCATAGACAAGGAGCTCCTCTCCCAGCACAGCGAAGGCCTCGTGGCTCTCTCGGCGTGTGCTAAGGGAGAGGTATGTGATCTGCTCACCCAAGGAGACCACGAAGGTGCCCGGCGCGCGGCAGCCTGGTACCGTGATCTCTTTGGTCCTGGCAGGTTCTACCTGGAATTGCAGGAGCATGACATCCCCGATCTTGCAGACCTCAACCGGCACTTGATCTCCGTATCGCGCGAACTCGATATCCCCCTGGTGGCGACCAACGACGTTCACTACGTTCGTGAGGAGGACCATCAGGCCCACGACCTTCTCCTTTGCATACAAACCAACACCACGGTCAACGATCCGAACCGCATGAGGATGCAGGGGAGAGGCTACCACCTCAGAAGTCCGGATGAGATGGCAGCTCTGTTCTCGGAAGTCCCGCAGGCACTGGGCAATACCATAGAGATCGCTGAGCGCTGCGATCTGGCCTTCGACTACGACACCCTCCACCTACCTCCCTTCGAGGTACCAGAGGGCCACACCCCTGAGACCTACCTCGCCCAGCTCTGCCACGAGGGGCTGAAGAGACGGTATGATCACCTCACACCCGAGATCGAGGCCCGCCTCAAACACGAACTCAGCCTGGTTGGTGAGATGGGTTTCGCTGCCTACTTCCTCATCGTCTGGGACCTGATACGTTTCGCCAGAGAGAGAGACATCCTCGTAGGGCCTGGTAGAGGCTCGGCCGCTGGCAGTATCGTCTCCTACTGCCTTGGCATTACGGACCTTGATCCCCTCGAACACGGACTTTTCTTTGAACGGTTCCTCAACCCTGGTCGGCGAACGATGCCCGATATCGATATGGACTTCCCAGAGGACCGACGGGCGGAAGTTATGGCCTACGCCGTGCAGAAGTACGGCCAGAACCACGTGGCTCAGATCATCACTTTCGGGACCATGGCCGCCAGGGCAGCCATCCGCGATGCCGGGCGTGCACTGGATCTTCCTCCCGGTGAGGTGGACAAAACCGCCAAGCTCATCCCATTTGGCCTCTCCATCGACGCGGCCCTCCACGCCGTGCCGGAACTGAAGCAACTCAGCGAAGAGCACGACTACATTCGCGAGTTGGTGGAGGCCGCAAGGAATCTAGAAGGTGTCGTGAGACACGCCTCCACGCACGCGGCCGGTGTGGTGATCACGGATGAACCTCTCACGCAGTACGTTCCACTGCAGCGGGCGATCAAGGGCGACGGCCTCATTACCCAGTACGCCATGGGTGAACTGGAAAGCATAGGCTTGCTCAAGATAGACTTCCTGGGGCTGTCGACGCTGACCGTCATCCAGCGAACGCTGGACCTGATCCAGGAAACATGCGGTGTGGGAGTCAGGTTGGAGAGCATCGACCTGACGGACCCAGAGCTGTACCGTTTGCTCTCTGAAGGAGACGTGACTGGCATCTTCCAGGTGGAAAGCCCGGGGATGCGCCGCGTACTGCGCGACTTGCGGCCCTCCTGCTTCGCCGACGTGATGGCTGTTCTCTCCCTCTACCGCCCCGGTCCGATGGAGTACATCAGCGAGTTCATCAAGCGCCGGCATGGCGAAACGGCCATAGAGTACACCATCCCGGAGCTGGAACCCATCCTGGAAGAGACCTACGGTGTCATCGTCTATCAGGAGCAGATCATCCGCATGGCACGCGAACTGGCGGGCTTCACCACCAGCGAAGCAGACATGTTCCGCCATGCCATTGGCAAGAAAAAGGCAGCAGAGCTGGAAGCTCAACGCGACAAGTTCATCCGCGGACTGGTCGCCAATGGTATCGCCCAGCAGACCGCCGAAGACATCTTCAAGATGATCGAGTACTTCGCCCGCTACGGCTTCAACAAGGCCCACGCCGCCGCGTACGCCGTCATCACCTGTCAGACAGCCTACCTGAAAGCAAACTACCCGGTCCAATACATGGCGGCCTTGCTCACGGTGGACAGGGACAACAGCGAGCGAGTGGCGATGGAGGTCGCGGACTGCCGTCGCGCGGGGATCCCGGTCCTTCCCCCCAATGCCAACCACGGTGACCACCACTTCACGATTGAGAACGGGGCTGCGGACTCCAGCGACGACGCGCGCGAGACCCGAGAACCGTCAGGCATTCGCTTCGGTCTAGGAGCAGTGAAGAACGTCGGCCACGGCCCCATTGAAGCCATCCTCCAGGGCCGCCAGGGCGGACCTTTCAGTGACATCGGCGACTTCTGCCGCCGGGTAGACCTGCGCCAGGTGAATCGCCGGGCGCTGGATAGCCTCATACGCTGTGGCGCACTGGACGACTTCGGCCCCAGAGGAAAACTCCTAAACAGCATCGACGCCATGATGGCCATCAGCCAGCACGCTCACCATGCTCAGGACATCGGGCAACTGGCTATGTTCGACCTCGGAGAGGGAGCGGCGGTGACACTGGACCTGGCAGATAGTCCAGACGTGCCTCGACGAATGCAGCTGGCCTGGGAGAAGGAGCTGCTGGGGCTCTACGTCTCGGAGCATCCTCTGGCGCACATAGCTCCCAAACTGGACAAATACACGACAGCAGTGTGCGGACAGATAGACCCAACTTTGCACGGGCAGACCGTCATTGTCGCTGGCATGGTCTCGAGAGTCCGCCGCATCACCACCAAGAACGACAAGCTGATGGCCTTCGCGGAACTCGAGGATCTGCATGGGAGCGTGGAGGTGGTCATCTTCCCAGAGGCCTATGAGAAGACGCGCGAGCTGTGGAGGCCAGATAGCATACTCATGGTGAGAGGCACCGTTCAGGTCAGAGATGAGACAGCCAAGGTGATCTGCGAATCGGCGGTGGACTACCACTCATGGACGGAGAGTACCGGGGAAGAAGAGGAAGTCGAGACAGCACCCGCTGTCCACCATCAGCTACACATCAACATCCCTCGCAGCGGAGACCAAGAGGAGGATGTGAAGCTCCTGAGTGAGGTCCATTCACTGTTGACCAGCCAACCTGGGGAGGATCTGTTCAGCCTCTATGTACGTCGTCATGACCGCTTGGTGCAGCTCATTTTCCCCAACGAAACGACGAGATACTGCCCGGCCCTGGCCAAGGCTGTTTCCGATTTGCTGGGAGATGGGTGTCTTAGGGTAGAGACGATCCAGAGCAGTTAGACCGCAGAGGGCTGGGCCACCAACCAAAACGATGTTGAAGGCAGAAAGGACGGCGTAGCAATGAGAAGACTGGGACTGCTAACTAGCGGTGGCGACGCTCCCGGAACAAACGCGTGCATCAGGGCAGTGGTGAGAAATGCCCTTTACCACGGTTTCGATGTTGTAGGCATAAGCGGCGGCTACGTCGGCCTGATGGAGGATGAGTTCGAGAAGCTGGACGGACGCTTCGTCGGCGGCATCGCCCACAGAGGTGGAACCATCCTCAAGACGGCGCGCACCGAGAAATTCAAGACGGATGAGGGGCGGCGTCAAGCTCTGCAGAACCTTGAGAAGCACGGAGTGGACGTCTTGGTCATCATCGGGGGAGACGGGTCACTGAGGGGTGCCTTGCGCCTAAAGGAGGCAGGTTTCGCCGTCATGGGTGTTCCGGCAACCATAGACAACGATGTCGGCTTCACCGACATGGCCCTGGGCGTGGACACAGCCATGAACACCGCCATCAGGGCCATTGACAAGATCAAGGACACCGCCACCTCGCACCGAAGAGCCTTCCTGGTGGAGACCATGGGCCGCGATTCCGGTTACCTGGCTCTCATGGTGGGCATGGCCAGTGCCGCCGAAGCGATCATCATTCCCGAAGTGCCTGCGAGTTGCGAGAGGATCCTGGCTCTGATCAAAGACGCGCACAGCAAGGGCAAAGCTCACTTCATCGCTGTTATCGCCGAGGGAGCCGAGCCCGACTGCCGGACCATAGACCAGTACCTGAGGGAACGCGAGGAGCAACTCGGCTTTGGAGTGCGCGTGAGCATTCTGGGATACATCCAGCGCGGCGGCTCCCCGACCGCCTTCGATCGTCTACTGGGCACCCGCCTGGGCGCCAAGGCAGTCGAGGAACTGGCGGAGGGGCGACACGGCAAGATGGCGGGGCTCATCGGCTCCCGAGTCCTTGCCACCGACCTCGAGAAGGTTATCGCCAAGCCGAGAGAGGTGGACCTGTCCCTGTTCGAACTGGCAAAGAGGCTAGAAATCTACCCGGAAGCCTAGTCCTCTTCTCTGATTCGCCTCACCTCGAAGACCAGAGGATTGTATGCATCAGGACAGGCATGGGTGGCCACATCCTGGTCCTTGAGCCAGGGAAACACTGCCCCGTACCGCATGGCCATCACCTTGGGCAGGACGCTGTAGAGGGCGCTGAAACAGATCTCCCCATCTATCTTACGTTCGCCGAAGACGATGACATCTCCCACCTTGTGCCCGAAACTGCAAGACCCCTCTTGTTTGATGACCTTCAGTTCGACCTTGTACTCACCTTTCTTCGGCACCGCAGCCTCCTCTGGTCTTCTTGGCTCACCTACTCAGCCACCTGATGGCGGCAAACCATCGCTGCCCTCGTCCCATGCCAGGGACGATCACGCCTCCACAGGCAATAACACAGCGAATCGGGCGAAATCGTATCTGCGCAATTGGCCCCACTGCGACTGCACGGCCTGCCACCTGGCCTGTCCAGCGGCTATCTCCTCAAACCCCTCGGCCATTTCCACAAGGATGTGCGGATCCAGGGGCGTCTGGTTGTGGCCGGGTAGAACCAGTCGCAGCCCGTCGGCCAGAGCACTGAGCCGCTCCATAGTCACACGGTAGGCCTGGAAATCGGATTCCTCGAATTGTACGTACAGAGGCCCTGCGTACACGGTGTCGCCCGCAAAGAGGAGTCCCTCGTCCTCATCGAGCACACAGATGCTACCCCGGCTGTGGCCAGGTGTATGGAGCACCTGCAGGCGTCGCTCTCCCAGGTCCCACACATCCCCTTCCCCGAGGAGTCGATCTGCCTTGGACGGGAGAATCCTGTAGAGTGCCGGATCAAAGCCACCGGGCACCTCACCCCAGAAGTTCTCCGGTCGCATCGCTTCCAACAGTAGCCCCTCGGGAGGCTCCTGCTCCAAGAGAGATGCCTCCACGGCGTGGATGGCGATGCTCTGGAAACGATGGTTGCCCCCGATATGATCCCAGTGATAATGGGAGTTCACCGCGCTCAGCGGCTTGTCCGTCAGGTGCGCCGCCACCTCGCTGATATCGCCGATGCCCATCCCGGTGTCCAGGAGAATGGAGGCATCACGCCCCACGATGAGGTACGAGATCACCTGTTCCCAATGATGGGGCTCGGAGATGGCAAACACATCTCTGGATACATCATCGACCTCAAACCATTCGGGCATCGCTTCTCCATCCCCACGCCAGCGGGCAGCTCACTACTGGTGGTAGACCTCTTCTTGACGATCCTCGAACACCGTCATCGATCGCCTTACCTGGTCCACCATGTCCAGGTCAATGATGGTCGTCAGCAAGGTTTCCTCATCGGCGGCACCGGCCACCAGTTCGCCTGAGGGATCGTAGACGGCCGAGTGCCCGAAGAAGCTCCACCCAGCGGACTCACCCACTCTATTGCACGCCACGACGAAGAGCTGATTCTCGATGGCGCGAGCCTGCAAGAGCGTCTGCCAGTGGGTGAGCCGCGGGCGCGGCCATTCAGCCACGAGGAGCACTACCCTGGCGCCTCCCAAGGCGTACTTTCTGAATAGCTCGGGGAAGCGCAGGTCGTAGCAGATGGACAGGGCACTCGTTCCCCAGGGTAGATCGAACACCGGAGCGTCTACGCCAGCGACGAGGTAGGCGTCCTCCTCCATCGGCCGAAACAGGTGCACCTTGGAGTACTGCCCCAACAGCCGACCCTCTGGAGAGAAGATGACCGCCGTGTTGCGGTAGCCGCGGTCCGACTGTTCGAGCAAGGAGCCGAGGATGTGAATGGACTCCTGCCTGGCCAGAGCTGCCGTCTCAGCGAAGAGCCCTTGGTCCACTGGCGTCGCGTGCTCCGGTGCCCTTTCCAGATCGTATCCAGTAGACCACAACTCAGGGAAGACAACCAACTCCGAGCCGCGGCGCCGCGCCTCGCTGGTCATGGCCCGAACCTTGTCCAGGTTCTCCGCCGGCCGCCCCAGGGCCACGTCCATTTGCCCCAGAGAGACATTGAGCTTCATCGCCACGCCTCGCACCTGCCCCTTCAGGCTAGACAGAGATGGCACTCCCCAGGCAAGCACTATTCGATCGCTTGCCCGACCTCATGCTCGCTCAGCCACTCCTCAATACGATGCCGGTGGAAGCGCCAACGATTCCCAACCTTGTAGGCTGGGATCTCGCCATGTCGGGCCATGCGGTAGATGGTCATCTCGTGCATCCTGAGATAGCCAGCCACCTCTCGAACCGTCATTATCGTCTGGTGCTCACTATTGGCCGACACCAAACCTCCTCACGTGGTGCCCAGGGACGTTTGGCAGGCTCGTGGCCACCTGCCGGGGAGGCGCCAAAGCATGCGGGCACACACCAGGCAACATACGAGTTCGGAATCCCCCGGCCCGACATCAGATGTTCGTTCTGCTCTAGTGGACACAAGCAGATTATAGGGGACTTAACTCGCCAGTGTCAATGGTCCAAAGGTACTGTTTGGCATCGCAGAGCGCACGTGATATACTCCTGTCAGTACAAGGCCGACATCATACAGAAGGGCTTGCTATGAAGATCGCCACCACAGAGCAGATGAGGGAGATCGAGAAAGCAGCGGATGCCCAGGGTCTGACCTACGCAGACATGATGGAGCACGCCGGGCGAGCTGTGGCGGAGGAGATCCGAAGCCGTGTGGGCGCCGAAGGCCAGAAAGTGCTGGTGTTGGTAGGGCCAGGCAACAACGGCGGTGATGGTCTGGTGGCAGCACGTCATCTCCACGACGCAGGAGCGCACGTGCAACTCTACCTCTGGAAGCGTGAGGTCAAGGGCGACGACAACTTCCGGCTCACTGAGGAGAGAAACATCCCCCACTGGAGTGCCGCCGACGACAAAGGACTCGCACAGCTGAAAGACCTTCTCTCCAGTGCCGACATTCTGCTGGACGCCCTCCTGGGCACCGGAGTCACTCGCCCCATCAGCGGCGCACTCAAAGACATGCTGCGCACCGTGAAGGACGCGAGAAACTCTGGCGCGGTGCCCCTCTTGGTGGCAGTCGATGTTCCTACCGGAGTGGATTGTGATTCGGGCGCTGCGGACCCAGCGACCGTCGCCGCAGATCTCACCGTCACCCTGGCCTTGCCCAAGAGAGGCTTCTACGCCTTCCCCGCTGCCGATTTCCTGGGAGACCTAGTGATATCCGACATAGGAATCCCACCTGCCCTTACGTCTCATCTGTCTCTGGAGTTGGTGGACTCCGATCTGGCACGAGAACTCTTGCCGGAACGGCCCCGCAACGCCCACAAAGGC
>JBAVWD010000412.1:0-4400 GCA_049697655.1 Anaerolineae bacterium
GTCTACGCCTACGTGAAGGTGTGTCCTTCTCTGACTTCCAGGTACGCTTTGCCGTAGCACTGGAGCAAGTGTTTGCGGATCAGACCAAGGAACTGAGGGATCTGCGCCTCGTTGAGGTGAATGGTGATGCCCTGCGCCTGACGGGTAGGGGACGCCTTCTGCGGAGCGAAGTCTTCGAGCGCTTCCTGCCAGCGCGCGCTGGCTAGTGCCGTCTGTCCAGGAGGAAGTGAGCAATGCTCCGCAGGTCTTCCTGGGCTCGGTTCCGTACCCCCGTGTCTTCCAAGGTGTGCACAGCCAGACGCAGGTGCTTGATCGCCATCTCTCGGGCGTATTCACGGGCTGAGAGGCTCTCCAGCCGCTCCATCACGACCTCTTGCTGCGCTGCATCCATCCGCTCGCGCCGGTAGATGCGTCGGAGTTCATCACTTCGCTGGAGGGCGTAGAGTATAGGTAGGGACTTCTTCCTACTGACAATGTCTTCTCCTACGCCCTTGCCTGTAGCTTCGCCAGCACCCCAGATGCCCAACATGTCATCCACTATCTGGAAGAGTAGCCCCAGCTCATAGCCGAATGCACCATAGCTCTCCATGACGCGCTCATCGTCCGTGCCAAGGAGCGCACCCAACTGCGTGGCGCAGCTCATGAGCGCGCCGGTCTTCTTGCCGATCATCTCCAGGTACATATCCACTGTCACGCCGTCAACTTCTTCGAAAGCGAGGTCCAGGTACTGGCCCTCGGTGAGATAGAGGCAAGTCTGGTCCACGATTCGAAAGGCGACGACAACCTTTTGCGGGCTGATCCCTCGATTGGCCAGGCGCTGGAGCGCCAGACGGCTGATGGCGAATAGACCGTCACCCACATTGATGGCTTGCGCCTGACCCCACAGGCTCCAGACGGTCGGGCGGTGACGTCGCTGCGGACTGTTGTCCTCGATGTCGTCGTGGATCAGTGAGAAGTTGTGCATGAGCTCGATAGCCGCCGCAGCGGGGACAGCCCTACGCCAGTCCCCGCCGCAAGCCTCGCAGGCCAAGACGCACAGCAGGGGTCGGAGGCGCTTGCCCGTCTCCTGCTCTGTCGGGACGAATCTCTCGTCCACCCACCCCAGGTGGTACGAAATCATGCCGTAGTACGGGGCCAGCGCCTTCTCAGAAACCGCCATCGAGTTCCTCATCTCCAGCTCGATGGCGTTCAGATACTCGTCCAGGTTCTCGAAAACCATCCCCTCGCTCACGTTCCGTCGATTCTCCGCAATAGAGGGGTGTCCCTCAGTGCGCCCAGATCGGCTGCCCCAATGCAGAACATGGCAATGCGCAACTCGTCGATGATTTCTTCCAGCACACCAACGACCTCATCAGCGCCGACGGTCGCAGGCCCAAGCAAGGGCGCTGCTATTCCGGCAGCGTGTGCTCCAAGAGCGAGGACCTTGGCAACATCGATCCCGGTGCGTATCCCTCCGCTGCCGATGATTGACACTCGCGGAGCAGCCCGTCGCACCATGAGGATGGAATCAGCAGTGGGGATGCCCCAGTCAGCGAAAGCACCTGCGATGTTGTCGGCCTTGTCGTCTGGAGCCCTATGTCTTTCCACGGCACTCCACGAAGTCCCTCCGGCCCCGGCTACGTCTATCGCGGCCACCCCGGCCGCATGCAGCATCTCCGCCACCCTGGATGAGATGCCCCATCCCACCTCTTTGACCACCACAGGCACCGGCACGTGGAAGCACACTTGCTCGATCCTCTTGAGCAAATTGTAGAAGTTGGTGTTGCCTCCTGGCTGCAGGCATTCCTGAAGGGGATTCAAGTGCAAGACCAGAGCATCCGCCCCTATCATCTCCACTGCCCTGAGGCAGTCCTTGGCATCGTATCCGTAATTGAGTTGCACAGCACCCAGGTTGGCCAGGAGTAGGGTGTCTGGAGCCACACCTCGGACCTGATAGGTCCGCGCCAGAGAGGGATCTTCAAGGGCCGCCCTCAAGGATCCCACTCCCATGGCTATCCCCAGTCGCTGAGCAGCCTGCGCGAGATTCAGATTGATGCCCTCAGCTTCGTCGGTTCCTCCAGTCATACAAGACACCAACAGTGGAGCCCGCAGTTTCTTCCCCAGGAGTTCGCAGGACAAGAGTATGGCATCGAGGTTGATCTCGGGCAGAGCTTGGTGCACAAAACGGTATCTCTCGAGGCCTGTGGAGAGATTGGGGAACTGCGCATCCTGGTGCAGGCAGATGCGCAGGTGGTCGAGCTTTCTCTGCTGATGCATGGGGGCTCTTCCGTAACTTCCAGAACCCAGGAGTGTTCTAGGTATGTTGACGTGACGTAGACTATTATCAGTCCTGGGAAGGATGTTGTCAAGCTTGACTATCGCAGCCAACGCTGCTATACTTGTCCGAAGCAAGGTACACAAAGCGAGGTGAAGAAGGGTGGTGAACGCAATGGGCGAAGCGCTTGAGGGAGACGTCTTCTCTGCAGTCAAGGCGATTATCGTCGAGCAACTCGGCGTAGCCGCGGACAAAGTGGTGCCAGAGGCGCACTTCAAGGAGGACCTCGAGGCCGACTCCCTTGACCTTGTGGAGCTCATTATGGCCTTCGAGGAGTACTTCGAGGACAAGTTCGGCCGTACCGTGGAGATCTCGGACGAACAAGCCCAGGAGATCACGACCGTCGGCCAAGCGGTGGCCTACATCGAGAAGAGGATAGCGGAGGAAGGTCTAGCATAGGACCATCGCACGTCGCAGCAAGCAAGAAGGGATGTCGGGGGCATCCCTTTCTTTGTTTCCGGCGTGAGCGCAAGAGGAGGCGTGGGAGTATGCCAACGGTGAGGCAGACTGTGTGTGCGTACTGTGGGGGATGCGTTAGCATCTGCTCAGTCGGGGCTCTGGAACTGGCTGAGACACGGCTTCTGATCGACGAGGAGCTGTGCACCGAGTGTGGGCTGTGCGTGTCGGGTTGCCCAACAGGTGCACTGTCGTGGGAAACGGAGTCGCTGGCAACCGAGAAAGGCAGGCGCCGCTTCGATGTCGTGGTGGTGGGAGCCGGGCCCGCTGGCGCCACCGCCGCACGCTATGCCGCAGAACGAGGTTTGGAGGTACTGCTCCTGGAAAAGCGACAGGAAATCGGCTGCGCTGAGGGCATCAATGGCGACATGCTCTTGCCGTTCTTGGAGCCAGACGAGCGCTGGATATCAGCGCGGGTGACCCGGTCTCGGATTGTGACCTCGGACACTGGAGAGGTGCGATCTTTCAGGGGTGAAGAGACGGGCTACATCCTCGAGCGGCGCGTGTTCGACATGGTGCTGGCCGAAAAAGCGGTGCAGGCGGGAGCGCGCGTGATGCTCAAGACGGCAGTCAAGGGCTTGATCACAGAGAACGGAGCGGTGAAAGGCGTGAGGGCCACGGACGGCCACAGCGAGCTGGAGATCGCGGCCAAGATCGTTGTCGGGACTGACGGGGTGGAGTCAAGAGTGGGACAATGGAATGGGTTGGATTGTGTCTTGAGACCATGCGATTGTCTCGTGTGCGCCCAGTATCTACTGGCAGGCATCGACGTAGATCCCGAATGCTGCGATTACTATCTGGGCGCAGAGCTCGCCCCCGGAGGCTATGCCTGGGCCTTTCCCAAGGGCGACCACGTGGCCAATGTCGGCCTGGGCGTGCAGGCCGATCTAGCCCAGAGGTCGGCACTGGAGTACCTGCACCGTTTCATTGAGCGGTATCCTCAGCTTGAGCAGGGCAGCCCCGTCACCCTCATCGCAGGAAACGTGCCGGTCGGGATCGCCAAGGGCGCCATCGTCGCCAATGGTCTGATCCTGGTATGGGACGCAGCGAGACAGGCCGATCCCATCACAGGGGGTGGCATCGCCAATGCCATGGTAGCGGGGAGACTGGCGGCTGAAGTCTCTGCCCAGGCTGTGGAAGAGGGAGACACTTCTGCGACGACTCTGCGAGAGTACGAGAGACGCTGGGCGGAGAGCAGAGGTCGCAAGATGCAGCGCAACTACCGACTCAGGACACGGTTCTCCGCGGCTGACAGATGCTCACATGCCTTCCAGCGGGCCTTTGCCGTGTCACTGGCAGGGAAGTAGGGTCTCCGGTCTCGACACCGGTTGGCCCCTGATGTATACTTGAGACGCAGCACGAGTACATGGCCAGAGGACACCAAGGATGACAGAGAGGAGGAGCCTCAGCCCAACCAGTGCTGTCGTTCTGGCCGGGGGCCGCAGCTCGCGTCTGGGGCAGGACAAGGCCTTCCTGAGAATCAATGGCCAGTTCCTGATAGAGAGGATCCTGGAGAAGCTGGCGCAGTTGAGCGATGAGGTAATCGTCGTCGCCAACGACATTGAGAAATACGAACAGTTCGAGGCGGTAGTGGTCGGCGACGTGTTTCCTGGCAAGGGCGCTCTGGGAG
>JBAVWD010000413.1:0-2502 GCA_049697655.1 Anaerolineae bacterium
AGATGAAGCCGACCTGCGGCCCGTTGCCATGGGTTATCACCACTCTCCAGCCGTGCTTGATCATCTCTGCAATATGTACGCAAGTCTCATCGGTGGAGGCGAACTGATCGGGGACGGTCTGATGCTCCTTGTCCTTGATGAGGGAGTTTCCTCCAATAGCTACCACAGCCGTCTTAGTCAATAGAGCCTCCTTGTGCCTCGCGAGGAAGAAGATCCGGGACAACGGGCGCAGTATCCGGTTCCGCTCCACTCCAGCAAGTCCGAAATCGGGCGGACGAGCCGCCCGACAAGACGAACTATATCATCTTTGGCGCTGGATATCAATTGCCTTCGCCCCGCTTGCCAGCGTTAGCCAACGGTGGTAAAATCTACATTGAACTTCCGTCGGCAACGGAAACGGCTGGAGCTTGAATGGCAGACGAGACAGTACTCATCGTGGATGATGATCTCAGGAACGTCGAATTCCTCAGGGACTCCCTTCTGGTCCCCGGTGGCTACACTGCCCTGTGTGCGACGGACGGAGAGGAAGCCCTCCACCTGGCTCTGACACAGCAGCCGGATCTGATCATCCTGGATCTCCAGATGCCCAAGATGGAGGGCTTTGATGTCCTGGAAGCACTTAGGGGGAAGGGCAGAGAGATCCCCACCATCATCATCACCGCCCATGGCTCTGAAGGCGTGGCCATGCAGGCCTTTCGCCTCGGAGTGAGAGACTACTTCCCCAAGCCCTTCAAGGCGACTGAGATCATGGAGGCCGTCGAGCGTTCGCTGGCCGAGGTGCGCCTCAGAAAAGAGAAGCAAAAGCTTGCTGAGCGAGTAGAGGAGGTGAATCGTCAACTCGAACAAAGGCTCAAAGAGCTGACCATTCTCTACGGCATCAGCAAGTCGGTGACCTCTCTCCTCGACCTGGACAGGCTGCTCACCAGAATAGTGGAGGCCACCATGTACGTCACGGGGGCGGAGGAGATATCCCTCTTCCTGCTGGACGACGAGACGGAAGAGTTGCAACTGAGAGCCGTTCAGGGTCTTGGAGAGAGTGAGGCTCGACCAGTACGAAGGAGCGTGGACAACGCCGTGGTGCGCCAGGTGATGGCCACCGGACAGGTGGCCATGATCCAAACCCCTCGCAAGAGAAAGACGGACCCCCTGCAAGCGACGCTTGCTGTGCCCTTGAAGGCCAGAAGTGGCACGATTGGCGTGCTGCACGCGACCAGCAACGTGGCCATGGAACCCTTCTCCGACAACGATACGTACCTGCTTTCTGTGCTGGCCGACTACGCTGCCATAGCCATCGAGAATGCCAGGCTCTTCCAGGAGGTGGAGGAGCAAAGATGCAAATTGCAGACCATCCTCACCGGTTCGGAGGATCTGATCATCGTCACCGACGATCAGGGACTGGTTCTCCTCATGAACCCAGCTGCAGCGGATACGTTCTGTCTCGAAATGGCGGAGACGCTAGGCAAACATCTGTCTGAGGTGGTCGGGAGCGAAGCCCTGGACCAACTGTTCAATCTTCCCCTGACCGACAACGGGGTACGGAACCTGGAGATCCCACTCGTCGATGGCCGCACCTTCTACGCGAGTTTGAATCCGGTGGCCGACGTGGGTTGGGCCCTGATCATGCGGGACATCACCCATCTCAAGGATCTGGACAGGATGAAGTCCGATTTTGTCGCGACCATCACCCACGATTTGCGATCCCCCCTCACAGCCATCCAAGGCTGCCTCAGGCTCCTTCCGCAACTTGGCCAGCTCAACGACGAACAGCAGGATTTCGCAGAGCGGGCCATGAGCAACGTCGAGCACATGGACAAGTTGATCAGCAGCCTGCTGGACATCGGGCGAATCGAGGCCGGGTTGGAGATGGAGATGAGCCCAATCCGTCTCAATAGGGTGATCCAGGAAGCAGTAGCGAATCTGGAGGGTAGTGCCAAGAGTAAGGAGCTGTCCCTGGAGGCTGCCCTGCCCGAGGACCTACCTCTGGTGAACGGCAATCACACACGACTCACACAGGTGATGACCAACCTGCTGGACAACGCCATTCGCTACACTCCGCGTGGGGGCAGCGTCACGGTGCGTGCGGAGGCGGATGGAGAGCACGTGACGGTGTGCGTCACTGACACAGGTATCGGAATACCGGCCCACGCCAAGGCCCGCATCTTCGAAAAGTTCTATCGCGGTGAGGCCCCTCCGACGGGCGAGCCGCAGGGCATAGGACTGGGCTTGGCGACTGTGAAATCCATCGTAGAGAAGCATGGGGGGCAGGTCTGGGTGGAGAGTAAGGAGGGCAAAGGAAGTGCCTTCTCCTTCAGTCTGCCCCAGGCAAAAGCGGAGCCAGAAGAAGAGCAGCTGTGAGTTGTTGTTGCCGGGACCCTAGGGCGACAGCAACTCGCTCAGCGTGACCAGACGATACCCCCGGTCCCTCAACTCGTCGATAATGGCCGGCAGCATGTCTGCCGTCTCCCAGGCTCCGACGTGCATCACCACGATGGCCCCATTGCA
>JBAVWD010000414.1:0-5673 GCA_049697655.1 Anaerolineae bacterium
GCCCAGAGCCTCAACATACACGCAGGCCCACGGCAAACCGTGGGCCTGCGTTTTCTTGACTCGGGCGTCGCCGTGCGATGACTGCCATAACGGCAGTCCTCTATCAACCGGTCTGGCGCACCGCCTCCAGGACGTTGGTCAGGCTCTCTATCTTGGCCAGCACCCGGCTCAGTTGATCCATGCCGGAGATCTCCAGGGTGGCGACGATAGTGGCGGTCTGGTCCTTCTTTCTCGTGTTGATGGAAGCCGAGGTCATGTTCACGCTCTCCGCATCCAGGACAGCGGCGATGTCCTTCAGCAGTCCCTTGCGGTCATAGGCCGTAACCTCCACCATCACCGGATACACTGTGCTCAGATCGCCGCCCCAGTCAACCTCGATCAGCCGCTCCCTGTCACCATCCCTCACCGCGCGCAGGACACTTGGGCAGTCCTGCCGATGGATGGTCACGCCACGCCCCCGAGTGACGTAGCCGATGATGTTGTCGCCAGGGAGGGGATTGCAGCAGCCTCCCAGTCGGGTCAGCAGATCACCCACTCCTGTAACCCTGATGCCTGGAGCCTCGTGGCGAGGAGCCACCACCGGCGGTGAATCCTCCAGCTCTTCTTCTCCCTCCTTCTCCACTTCCATGATTCTGGTGGAGACCTGGTGAACAGTGATATCCCCGTAACCTATGGCTACCAGGAAATCCTCTAGCTTCTTGAAGCGGAAGAGTCTGGCGATGTCCTCGTAGCTTTCGCGCTCGATACCCAGGCGCTTCAACTCCTTCTCCAGGAGCGATCGACCACGCGCGACGTTTTCGTCACTCTCCTGCCGCCGGAAGAACTGGCGGATCTTCTGCCTGGCGCGTGTGGTGTGGACATACCCCAGGTGAGGGTTCAGCCAGTCTCGACTGGGTCCGCCCCTCTTGGCCGTCAGTATCTGCACCTGATCGCCATCCCCAAGCTGGTAGTTCAGAGGGACTATTCGCCCGTTCACCTTGGCGCCCTGGCAGAGATTGCCGATCTCCGTGTGCACGTGATAGGCGAAATCCACGGGGGTCGACCCTCTCGTCAGTTCTACCACATCCCCCTTGGGCGTAAAGACATAGACCTCTTCAGGGAAGAGGTCCGTCTTCAGGGAGTCCACGAATTCCTGGGCATCAACGAACTCGCGGCGCCAATCCATCAACTGGCGGAGCCAGGCCATCTTAGTCTCCAGCACCGCATCTCGCTCCACCTGCTCCTTGTATCGCCAATGGGCAGCCACGCCATACTCGGCAGTCCAGTGCATGTCCCAGGTTCGGACTTGCACCTCCAGAGGGCGCCCCTGAGGTCCTACCACCGCTGTGTGAAGCGACTGGTACATGTTGTCTTTGGGCATAGCGATGTAGTCGTCGAACTCACCGGCGATGGGACGCCACAGCGAATGCACAATCCCCAGCGCAGCATAGCAGTCCTTGATGTCCTCCACAATGATCCGCGCCCCGTGCAAATCGTAGATGCGATCGAAGTCCCTGCCCTTCTTCTTCATCTTCTGGTAGATGCTGGAGATGTGCTTCCTGCGCCCTGTGACCTCGGCCCCGACTCCCTCTTCCGTCAGACTCCTTTTCAAGGTCTGGACCACACCCTCGACGTATCGCTCGCGATCCGCGCGGTGTTCTCTCAGCAGTTCTTCTACCTCTCGGTACCCATCAGGCTCCAGATAGGCCAGTGCCAGATCTTCCAGCTCCTCCTTGATCTGCCACATGCCCAGCCTATGAGCGAGGGGCGCAAAGATCTCCATGGTCTCCCGGGCGATCACCCTGCCCCTGTCCTCGGGCAGCGCCGCCAGGGTGTGCATGTTGTGCAAACGATCCGCCAGCCTGATGAGGATGACCCGTATGTCATCGACCATGGCCAGGAAGATCTTCCGCAAGCCCTCCGCCTGCTCCTCCTCCAGGCTCGTCCAGGTGATCTTCTTCAGCTTGGTCACGCCGTCAACCAGCCGGGCTATCTCCTCGCCGAAGGTCTCCTCGATGTCCTCTACGGTGACGGCGGTGTCCTCGGGGACATCGTGGAGCAGGCCAGCCGCAATGGTGGCGGCGTCCATCCGCAGGTCCACCAGGGTGGCCGCGGTCGCCAGGGAGTGCTGGATGAAAGGCTCCCCTGACATCCGGCTTTGGCCGTCATGGGCCTCCGCCGCTACCTGATACGCACGTTTGATGAGGGGGACATCCTGCGCGGCAATGGAGTCTTCCCCCCGCTGGAGCAAGTCCTCTAGAGTAGTGGGCAGCTTGTCAGTGGCCGAGTCTTTTGCCATCCGTAACCTACCTCACTTCAAGTATACAGCAGCCAGATGCAGAAGTCAATACCCTCATGGCTATCGACTGGCGTCAATAGGACGTTAAGGTGGCGCAAGATGACTTTGGAGCCCCGCCCGGTAGGCGATGCGCTCCGCGGTTTAACGCGCCCCCCGACAGGCGCAGAGTGTTACCAAGCACAATGAAGCGACGCAGAGCCTGCGAATCCTGGCATACGCGTGCCTGCCGCACGAGGAAGCGAGACTTCCCCGCGGGACACACGAGGCCACCCAACCGTTTGCCTTTGTCTTCAGGGCTGCTATAATTGCCCGTGCTGCCCGGAGGACTGACAGTCGCCAACTCCTGTGCCAGCACGGACAGGGGAGGAGGACATTCCTCTTGTGGGGGGACTGAGGCTACCATGCAGGAAGGAACCAGCGAGAGCATACCAGAACCAGAGTTGCAGCAGTTCGGCCCTCCCTGGCTGACAGTGGAGACCGGCCTGTACATCTTGCTGCTGCTGGTGGCAGCCGCCCTCAGGTTTGCCGCCCTGGGCAGACAACCCCTGCAAGAGCAGGAGGCTCGACTGGCCCTGGACGCTTGGCGTTTCTACTCGGGGGGCGCGGCTTCTATCAGAGGGTACAGTCCTCTGCTCTTCCACGGCAACGTCTTGCTGTACCTGCTGTTCGAAGCCAGCGACTACGTGGCGCGCGTGATGCAAGCCCTGGCAGGCACACTGATGGTCGGAGTACCCTACCTGTTGCGGCCTCGCCTGGGCAGGAAGGGGGCTCTCTTCGCTTCGGCCTTCCTTACCTTCTCCCCCTCCCTGATCTTCTTTTCCAGACAGCTCAACGGAGAGATCATCGCGGCGGCCGCCTGTCTGGCCCTGGTGGCGGGAGTCTTTGGCTACGCCAGTCAGGGAAGATCGTGGCAACTCTACCTGGCAGCCGCAGCCCTCGCCGTCGCTGTCCTCGCCAGCGGAGCCACGTATGCCACCCTGGTCGTTCTGGCAGGGTTCTTCCTGGTCGCCATCGCTCGCTCCCGTTACCGCAGCGAAGGCGAATCCTCGCCGTGGGCCGTGTTGTTCGCTGAGAAGCCACGCTCGGGCGTCCTGCTGACAGCCCTGGGAGTCTTCGCTGCGCTCGTGGCGCTGCTCTCCACAGGGCTTCTGGTCAACCTCCAGGGTCTCCAGGCCGCCCTGGACTTGCCCTCTCTCTGGCTCAGCCAGTTCCAGCCGGCAGTCGACGGTCAGCCCTGGCACTACTACCTCTTGCTCTTACTGGCCTACGAGTTGCCCGTACTCATCTTCGGCCTCGCTGGGGCGTGCTACCTGAGCCGACGGGACCCCTTCGCTATCTTCCTGGTGTGCTGGTTCATCTTCAGCCTGGTACTGTACTCACTCATGGGATCCAAGCCCGCTGCCGGCATTCTCCAGATGATCGTACCCCTCACCCTGCTGGCTGGCAGGTGCGTGGGCGACCTGCTGAACCAGCTGGAGAGGCGTGAACAATGGCTCTGGGCGATGCTGACGTTGGCCATCTCCGTGCCAGCCCTGTTCCATTTGCTGTTGCAGGCTGCCGCCTTCGGCAACCCGGGCAATCCCGGCGACCCCAGACATCTGGCCCTGGTGCTGCTCTCAGTCTTCTTCGTCCTCTGCGTGATCTCCATTGTTGGCGTGCTGTCTCTGGACTGGAGGGTCTCTCTGCGCTCAGGTGCTCTGGTGTTACTGGTCGGGCTGGCCAGCCTCTCGGTTCACACCGCGTGGCGGCTCAACTACCACCGCCCTGGAAACCCTCTGGAGATCCTCGTCGAGAAGCCCACTTCTTCCGACGTCCGCAACCTGGCGCAAGCGATCGAGGATTTCTCCAACCAGCAGGAGCGCCAGAGGGACAGCGTGAGCATCGCCGTGACAGGCGAAGAGGACCCCCTGTTGGCCTGGTACTTGAGGTCCTTCCCTCACCTGAGCTTCGTCTCCGCGGCCATGACATCTCCCACCCCCGTAGTGGTTACGCCTCAAGAAGAGACCCCCTACTTGCCAGACTACAGGGGGGCACGGTTTCGTCTCCAGAGTTCCTGGAAGGCCATGGGCCTGCCAGGCCACGATCTGGTCAACTGGTTCCTCTTTCGGGACTCCCTCCAGCCGCCCGTACATCGTGACGTGGTGATGTGGGTCGCCCCGGACTCCGAGGAATAGCGAGGTATAGGCACGATGCAAAAGCGGTTCTCCCTTCTGGATCGGCCCCTGCTGGCCCAGATCACCATCAACTGGGAGTTGGTCTGCTGGCTGACCATCATCCTGGTGACCATTGGCACCCGCTTCTGGGACCTGGGCGGCCGTGCCCAGCACCACGATGAGAGTATGCACTCCTTCTATTCCTGGGAGCTCTATCAGGGCAAGGGGTTCGTCCACAACCCTCTCCTCCACGGTCCAGTCCTTTTCCATGCCACAGCCCTCATCTACTTCCTGTTCGGGGCCAGCGATTACACCTCACGGGTTGCCCCAGCGCTCTTCGGATTGGGCTTTGTTCTTGCCCCGTACTTTCTGAGGAAGTGGCTGGGGAGATACGGGGCACTGGCCGCGGCTGCCATGTTCGCCATCTCGCCCGGGTTCCTGTACTATTCCCGTTTCATTCGCGAGGACATCTTCTCTGCCGGCTTCGAGATCCTGGCGTTCATAGCCCTGATCAAGTATCTGGAAGGGCGAAGGCAGTTTCATCTGTGTCTGCTGGCTGCCGCTCTGTCCCTCCTGTTCTCCACCAAGGAGATATCCTACATTACCACTTTCATCTTCGGCACCTTCCTGGTGCTCCTCTTGGCCTGGGAATGGCTGCGGGACCGCAAGTTCCCACCCGACCTCGCCTCCTTCGACCTGGTGATCCTCATCGGTAGTCTCTGTGGACCGCTTTACTTCCCAGCACTGATCATCAAGATCCTGGGGCGGTGGGACCCGCTGGACTACGTGAACTATGGCCAACATGACCTCGTGGTCGTCCTGCTGGTGACAGCGGTGTTCGCGGCCCTGGGCCTGGCCTGGAACCGACGACGCTGGCTGACCGGCGCCGGTGTCTTCTGGGCCATCTACCTGTTGCTGCACACTACTCTGCTGACCAACATGGGAGGAGTTCTGACCGGCCCTATCGGCGCCCTGGGCTACTGGCTGGCGCAGCAAGGCGTACAGCGAGGTGGGCAACCGTGGTTCTACTACCTGGTGCTCATCCCGCTGTATGACTTCCTTCCTCTCCTGCTGGCCTTCCTGGGCGTGGGTTACCTCTCTTTCAGGCAGGCAGGAAAGGTCAGAAGTTCGGCCGACAAGAAGGCCGTGTGGCCGCTGTCCGACATCTTCTGGGTCTTGCTGGCCTACTGGGGCCTCGTGGCCTTGATCATCTACAGTTGGGCCGGCGAGAAGATGCCCTGG
>JBAVWD010000415.1:0-5126 GCA_049697655.1 Anaerolineae bacterium
AACGGTGACTGGGTTCGGGCTTCGCCGCCCCCATCGCTCAAGCGGGCCGCGGGAAAGGACCAAGAGTCTGGGGTTGAGAAGCCCGCCATCCCGCCCGGACGACGGGGCGGACTGGACAGGCGAGTTGTCCTGGGTGTGCTGGGACTGCTGTTTGGTGCGTTTCTGGTTGTGGCTGGGGTACTGTACTACCAGCTGGGGAGGACACCATCGACCGCCGTACCCGCAGCAGACAGTCCGGCGGCGACGACCAACGTAAGCTCAACTGCAGTGCTTGAGCCCACCGCTACGACCACGTCTCCAGCGGCCACTGCTCTGCCGACGGAAGAGGCATCCCCAACCCCGCGGGTCACCGTGACGCAGGCGATACCCACTTCGACACCTCGTCCCACATCCACGCCCACCCCTTCTGTCTCGCCCACATGGGCCATCAAGTATGGGCCACCGTTGCTCCTGGGTCCGGAAGAGGGGGCGCAGTTCGGTCGCGGATACGATGCCGTGTTGCAGTGGCGTCTGGTCGATGAACTCGCTGAGGGCGAGTACTATCACGTGGAGGTCTGCTGGAACGGGTGTAAGAATCCGGATGAGTTCTACGGGCACTATCTGCGAGATACCAGCTATGTCTTCCCGCGCCTGGTCTACGGCGGTCGGGCCATTGATGACAAGTACCACTGGCACGTGACAGTGCGGGCTCAGCAGGGTGATCAGCCTGCGGTCCCGGGAGATCCGGCAATCAGTGAGTCGAGCGAGGCCCGGGTTTTCATCTTGACTGAGTAGACGTGCCACGCGCTGTCCTCGGCGTGTTCAGCGCACGGACGCCGGCGCACAGCATTCAACATGTACTGACCGAGCAACGGCGGGCCCGGTCGCAGTCGTACAGGAGGCATCACCATGAACTTCAGCGACACTGAGAGGAGATTCCGAGAACTCAGAAAGGACCTGGATGCAGGCGAGATAGACGAGCAAGAGTTCGAGGTCGAGCTGCGGCGGCTGCAGGTCTTGGACGAGCAGGGTCGCTACTGGATGATCGGCGCACAGAGCGGCCTGTGGTACTTCTACGATGGGGAGAAGTGGGTGCAGGGTGAGCCACCGACGGAAGCTGCGGCCGTCCCTACGGGGACTGCTCCCGCCAAGCCGCCTTCGTCGCCTCCACCAACTGGGCCCAAGACGGCTAGTGCCAAAGCACGAAGAAAAGCATCCAATTTTGCGGTTCCTGTGGTCGTGGCTGTGATCGCCCTGTGCTGTGTCCTCAGTGGCGTATCGGTCGTGATCTCGGAGTTCGTATTGCCCGGCAGACCACTGAGCTCGCTGGTAGCGAGCCTGGTGGGTGGAACTCCCTCTGCACCCAGCGTCGGCACGGCACCCGCACGTTCGCCGACGGCAGCGGTCTCGGCCAATGAGTACGTGGCCGCAGGTGATGTACTGTTCAATGATGGGCGCTACGAGGAAGCGATAGCACAGTACCAGATGGCGCTCGGCGTAGAACCGCAGAACGCCGAGATCTATTCCAGACTGGGGCAGGCCTATGTGCAGCTGGAGAGCTGTGATAGAGCGGTTCCTGAGTTCCAGCAGGCGCTGGCTCTTGAGCCGGAACTCGAAAGCGCACAGGCTGGTCTGATAGAGTGCGGAGGGTCCTTGCCGGCTGGAATCTCGTTCTCAGCCTATGGTCGAAGTGACCTGAGTTTCACCTTGCTCTACCCCAGCACGTGGTTTGTCAGAGAGGAAGAACTCCAGACCATCTTTGCAGAGAATGAGGGAGACATAGACTCCCTGCGGGGCAACATCTTCTTCATCAGTTCCCTACCGTTGACCTCGGAAGAGGAAGGGATGGACAGCATGGGTGCCCTGATTAAGGGGCGCCAGCTCATAGATCTTCCCATGGGGTCGCAGCTAGGCGGCGTGGAGGTGGCCTCCTTTGCAGGCTGGGAGTGGGCCACGGTGCGAGGACAGATCTCGGGGCTGGACTTGCCTACGACGATCTACATTGCCGCCACCGTGAAGGACGCCAACTGGTACGGGGTCTGGGCTATAGCCCCTTCGGAAACGTGGGAACAAGTCTCCTGGCCCATCTTCAGGGTGATGGCCAACAGTGCGCAGCTGGGTCAGGTTGTGGCCGAGATCTCGCCCACGGCTGAGATCACACAACTGGCTGGGACGCCGCAGACCACGCCCGAGGCGTCGCCTCAGCCCACAGCAACCTTGGTGCCACCGACGCCCACCAGTCCCCCCGGTGCGAGTCCGACGGCCCGTCCTCCCACCCCCACGCAGAGGCCGGCGGCCCTCACTGGCAAGATCGCCTATCCCCGGTATGTCGGGGGGCAGACCCACTACGAGATACACATAGCAGACATCAACGGCAACGACCTGAACGCGATCTCCGCGGCCAGTGAACCTGCGCTCGATTTGCCCGGCAGCCGGATCGTCTACCGGTCTTGGGACAGCAACTTCAGGGGCTTGGTGATTTCCGGTGTGGGAGGGGGTGGTAAGGATCGCCCGCGGGGCGGGGCTGAGCCAAACGAAGACAACGTGCCTCGTTGGTCCCCAGATGGGCTGTCCTTGGTTTATGCCACTAAGAGGTTTGGTCCCCACCACAACTCGCTGATCCGGACGCACTCGCTACCACAGCATTCCGAGTTGGAACTCGGCCTGGGTGACACGCCCGATTGGTCTAACGACGGTCAGCGGATCGTGGTCAAGGCGAACGTGCTGGTCGTGATGGACCGCACGGGCGGAAACGTGAGGCAACTGACCAGCAATCCAAGTGACTCCTCGCCGGATTGGTCGCCCGCGGGCAGCAAGATCGCTTTCACGCGGGATACGGGCGGCAACTGGGATATCTGGGTCATAAACGCCGATGGAAGTGGCGAGACGAGGCTCACGACGGATGATTCCGTCGATGGTCTCCCGGCATGGAATCCTGAAGGCACTCATGTCGCGTTCCTCTCCAACCGTGGTGGTACCTGGGCCATCTGGGTTATGGCAGCCGACGGGAGCGGACAGCGCAAACTGTTCAACACTGGTTGCGCCACCTACGCCACGAGTGAAACCTTCGATGGGGAGTGGAGCGGAGGAGAGTCGAACAACCGCAGAAGCTGGATGGATGAGCAGATCTCTTGGTCCAGGTAGCTATCGACGCATGAGCCCTGAAAGGGTCGCGCCCCCGGTCACTCCGGGGGCGCTTTTGTTCAAGGACTTCTCCCCGCCTTCAGGCAACCGCCGCTCACCGCGAGACACGGCTGCCTGACGGTGATACCGCCTGAAGCGGGCAGACCTTCTTAGGGAGGTAGCAGGCTAGCGTCTCAGCAGCAGCCAGGCCACTCCTCCAGCTATGGACAGGGCAGCGAACAGGCTCAGCGCCAGGCCGGCCTTCAGACTGGCTGGCTCGTAGCGAAACTCCACCAAGTGTTGTCCCTCAGGGACCTGTACAGCTCTGAAATACAGGTTCGCGCGTAAGATCTCCTGGGGTCGGCCATCTACTAGCGCCAGCCACCCTGGATAGTGAGCGTCGGTGAGGATGAGGTACCCAGGGCAGTCCATCTCTACCTCGACTCTCACCTGCTCAGGAGTGTAGGATACTAACCTCACCTCATCTTCACAGTCTTGACCGTATGACTGCGACGGGCCCTGCTCTCCAATGAGCAGCACCTCCCGTGCCGGGTCGAATGCCTCGTGTCGCAGCGCGCCGAGAACCTCGGCGTCGGTCTCCAGAAAGCGCGCCTCGTGAACTGCGAATGCCCGTGGAAGTACGTCGAGATTCTCGTAGATCTTCACGTCCCCGCTGTGAACCAGTTGGTAGTCTCCCTCTGTCGAAACCACAAGTGCCCGATGGGTGCCAGTGCGCTGATCCAGCAGGGTCATGCCTCGTAGGCGAAGCTGCCCTTGCTCTCTCGCGACCTTCACCGCTATCCGCTGGGGGTAGATGGCCTGGCTCCATTCCAGCAGCGTGTAGTAGTCGTTTCCTGCCGGATTGTCCCGCCAATGACCTACTATCCTGGCCGCTTGGTGCGCAGTGGACGCCACGGAGTACGCGCCCTGGGCGGTATCCTCTCCTGCCCGCAGCTCAAACGACTGCTGGTGGCCTTCATCGTCTTCAATGGCGATCTCAGCGACCACAGACCCCTGCGGCGTATCATCTGCCCCAACCAGATACGACACCACTCCCAGCGCAGTTGCGCGGAACGAGGGCAGGTCATCCAGGACTAGCTGGTGGGGACCAGTCTCACCCAGGACTGCCCGCTGTCCAAGGTCGTAGTATGCCCCATCAACCCAAAGGTCGTAGGTCTTATCGGTCATGACATACTTCACATTGCTCAAGCTGAGCACACGAGAGCTGGGCATCTCAGCAATGCGGCCCTGGAGCCGGCCATCCACCGAGACCTGCTCCTCTGGCAGCAGCAGCCTTTGCCAGTACACGTAGCGAGCGAGCGGCAGGATTCCCCCATCGTATCCATCCACGCTCTGCACCCTGTAGAGCAGAGGGAGGTTCGGTGTCAATACCTCCTTCTGCTTGGTGGCGACGAGGTAGTCATAGACGGATTCGTCTGGCAGTTGGCCGCCCAGGTTCTCGTGGATCTCCCGAAGGTCGCCGGGATCGAACGCCCCATCGGAGAAGCTCAACACACGATAAACACTCCTGTCCGTCAACAAGTAAGCGACCGAGGTGCGCAGTGAGGAGAAGGCCTCAGGGGCGGTTAACGCGTTGAAGGGTTGGTGGCGGCTCGCCAGGAACAATTCGCCTATTACCAGCGAGGCTACTAGAGTGAGGTATGCCGTCCTTCGCTGACGATTGATGCCTATCCAGATCACCATTGCGCTCAGGCACGTCCACACTGCCCAGTAGGCGATCACCAGCGGCGACGGCGGATCGAACACGACCAACAAGATTGTGATCGCGGCGAGAGCGGAGCCCAGCAGAGCCCATCTCTTCTGGGGTCGGGTCACAGGGCACGACAGGGAGCGCAACTCCTCCAGTCCTAACCCAGCGAGCAAGGCCATACCGAGTACGTACACATAGAGCCAGCGGGCCGGCACTCTGAAGAGCCCAAAGCCCGGCACCAGTCGGTATAACACGTAGTAAAGGGGATTGTAGATGCCCAAAGCCAGAAAGAGCCCCAGGCTCGCGAGGAAGA
>JBAVWD010000416.1:0-4552 GCA_049697655.1 Anaerolineae bacterium
GCGTAGTACGCCCCTGTGGTGGGGTGCCAGTGCAAACGGGGTATCTCTGCCAGGCGCTGGGCCATCACTTGGCGCCGTTCCGCGAGGATGGTACGGCGCTTCTCAAGTTCCTCAAAGGGAGTCTCCAGCGCGCCCAGGGCAGCCCTCTGGGAGATGACCGGCGCGCACACGAGCATGGAATCCTGGACCTTGATGGCCTGTTCCACGAAGTCTGGCTCGGCTATCAGGTACCCCACGCGCCAGCCTGCCAGGCTGAAGGTCTTGGAAAAGCTGCCAACGGTGATCACGTGGGAGCGAGTTTCAGGAATCGAGCCCGGACTGAGGTGTTGAGCTCCATCGTAGAGGAAGGCCTGATAGGTTTCGTCGAAAATGACGGCCATCCCCCTGGCCGCCGCCATACCGGCGATGCGTTCCAGTTCTTCCGGATGGTAGACGGTGCCCGTCGGATTGTTCGGAGAGACGACGACCACCGCCCGGGGCTGCATCTTGAGGTAGGGTTCCAGGTCGTTGAGAGTAAGTTGGAAACCCGTCTCTTCACGCAGGGGCACTTCAATGGGCACAGCTCCCACGACCCTCAGACTCATCTCGTGATTGAAGTAGAAGGGGGAGGGCAACAGCACTTTGTCCCCCGGCTCCAGGAGGGTCAGCAGGGCCAGGATGAAGCCCTGGTTGCCGCCAGCCGTGATCACCATCTCTGTTTCAGGGTCGGCCGCGAGACCATTGCGCTCGGCCAGCCATGCGCTCAAAGCCTGACGCAGAGGAAGAAGTCCCGCATCCGCACTGTAGACGTGGGTGGAGGGTTCTGCCAGGGCTTGGCGGGCCGCCTCCATGGCGGTGGCCACTGGCGGGAAGCCGGGCACTCCTTGACCAAGGTTGATGACGTCCGCACCCTCCGTCCGCAAGGCTGCCACGCGGGCACCAAGCTCGTCCATGAACGCTGGGGCTATGTTTCGTATTCTCTGGGGTATGTTCATGCACGGCTCCCTTGGATAGGACTGTCAAGCGCGGCTTGACTTCTGTGGCTGGGCACCAACAATCTGGGCGCATTCCGGTTTCTGTTGCGCCATCTCGCTTGCCGACGGCTGCGTGCCATGGTAGTATCTGTTACGGCAGAGAAGGAAGAAGACCCTCGGTGAACGCCAGAGCCAGCGAGTCGTACCGCTTTGGCAACCACACTTGTTCGCGGCTACTATAGCACAGGGATCGGGCAGCGGCAACTTGGCGAGGTTTGGCTCATGGGGCAGACATATAGTGCGGTCCCCAGCGGCGGGTTGAGACGGCTCCGGGGTGCGGTCGTCAATCAAAGATCCACCTCTTGCGATCTAGGCCAAGAGCGGCGGCGCCACTTGGGGCTCGACGCGCCCGAGGTGGTAGGCGAAAAGGGAACTGAGGAGGAGTAGCTATGTTCAATCGTGCTGTCTATGAGAACTCCCGGCCGGGGGGCATCGGTGTGCTGGAGGTGGCGAACGGTGCGGAAACCGGCAAGGAGCAGCCGCGCCTATTTGTGCCTCTCAAGAGAACGGAGTTGAGGGGGGAGATCGCCGGTCCCCTGGCCTCGTTGCGCCTGACCCAGGTCTATGGGTATGCGAAGGAGCAAATGGACAAGGTTCTGGAGGCCGTCTATCGCTTTCCACTGCCTGGCGACGCGGCCGTGACCGGAGTGACGGTCGCCTTCGGTGACGTGGAGATCAAGGCTGAGTTGAAGGAACGCGAGGAGGCGGAGGAGGATTACGAGAAGGCCAAACAGGAGGGCCGGCAGGCTGCGCTGGCCACTCGCGAATCGCCGGAGGTCTTCACGCTCCAAGTGGCCGGTATCCAGCCTGACCAGGACGTCCGGGTGGATACCTCCTACGTGCAGCTTGCCCGGGCGGAGGGCGGGGGGTGGTCGCTCAGGGTGCCCCTGACCACCGCGCCACGATACGTGCGCAGCGATGAGGCGACGACGCACCAGGCCCACGGGGAGCCGCTGCTTCTTCTGCGGGACCCGGGCCACCGCTTCTCGCTGGACATGACCCTCTTTGGTGCCGCTTCGGTATCTAGCGAGACCCACGAACTCAAGCTGGGCGAGGTTGACGGCGCGATGCGGGTGCAGCTCTCAGAAGGCGAGGTGATCCCTGACCGGGATTGTGTGCTCCTGTGGCGGCCGCGCCAGGAAGAGCAACGCGCTTCTCTTGAAGTTTTGCTTCATGAGGACCCCTCGTCGGACCGGGTCTACTTTCTGGCGCTGGTCGCTCCAGCGGCGAGCCAGAAGGAGGGCTCGGGTGTGCCGCGCGAGGTGATCCTGCTGCTCGATCACTCGGGGTCGATGTCGGGACCTAAATGGGAAGCAGCCGACTGGGCGGCGGAGCAGTTCCTGCTGGACTTGACCGCCGGAGATGAGTTCGCCCTGTGTTTGTTCCACAGTTCCCCTCGGTGGTTTGCTGATCAGCCTCGCCGTGCCGAGTCGGACACCGTCAAGGCGGCCATCGAGTTTCTGCTTGAGCACAAGGATAGCGGTGGCACAGAGCTGGGTGTGGCTTTGGAGCAGGGCCTTCACTTGAAACGATCTAGCGACGAGCGGGCCAGGCACCTGGTCATCGTCACCGATGCCCAGGTCACCGATGCGGCCAGGATCCTCAGGCTGGCCGGTGAGGAGGCCCAGCGCGAGCACAGGCGAAGGATCAGCGTGTTGTGTATAGATGCCGCGCCCAATACCTTCCTGGCCTCGGAGCTGGCGGAGCGGGGCGGCGGCGTCTCCAGGTTCCTCACCAGTTCCCCAGACGAGATGGACATCACGACCGCTCTGGATGAGGTCCTCAAGGACTGGGCACAGCCGGTCCTGGCCGATCTGCGACTGGGGGTGGAGGGAACTGGTGTCCAGTCAGCGAGCGGTCAGGTGGTGGACGGTGCCGAAGAAGGTTGGAGTTTCATCGACCTGGGCGATCTGCCGCGCGGCCGCGCACTGTGGGTGGCGGGCAGAGTGCCCCGCGGCGACAACGGTGTGTTGCGCTTCAGGGCAGCGACGGCGAGAGGCGAGGAAGTGGCTTCCCAAGAGGTCGAACTGGGCAAGGAGGCAAACGTACGTCCGGCGCTGAAGGCGCTCTTTGGGGCGCGACGGGTTCTGGGGCTGGAGTATCTGATTAACTCTGGCTACTCCGTGGATGAGTTGAGGGATCAACTGGAGCGTCTGCAATACGATGCTGGGGAGATCATCGGCCAGGAGGGCGTGCCTGCGAAGGTCTATGCGGAGAATGTCCGAGAGGATGCTCGCAAGGCCCTTCGCTCGCTGCTGGTGCGAGAGGCGTTGGACTACGGCCTGGCCAGTGCGGAGACCGCCTTCGTGGCGGTACGCAGTGAGGCTGGCAAGCCCGTAGAGGGCACGGTGCCCGTGGCCAACGCGCTGCCCTTAGGATGGTCGGATGACTTCCAACTGTTGGGGAAGGGCCTGAGGAGCTTACCTGCGGCGTCAGGCGCGGCCTTCAGGTTGGCCCGTGATACATCTACAAACATACCCGCCTTCTTGAGACGTCGGCCCGACGGCTTCACGTTGGCCTCGACTGTCAGCGGTCCGTACCTTGCCTCCACGCGGGGCGTGATGCCGGAGGCTGCCAAGCCGCCAGAGCCGACTGTCATCTTCTCTGGGGTACCTCCCTTCCTGGGGGACGAGGCCGTTTTGCTCGATTCTTCCCGCGACGAGGACGCGGGCAAGCTTCCCGAGTCGGCGACCATACGTCTGATAGAGGTGCGCTTCCCCGAGGGAGAACCGGATCCGGACTCGCTTGATCCTGGACTGGTCCTGGTCATCTTCGTCGGTGATCTGGCCTCACCGCGGGCCAAGGTGGCGTTGGTCGATCTCGTGCGGCGACGCGGGCAGCGACCGCTCAATATCACCAAAGCGAAGGGAGACATGGTGCGTGTCGTGCTGGCTGATCCTCAGGGGGCGTGGAAGGATGGTGCGCCCAAGATCGAGGTCGCCCTCGCGTGGTAGCTGGGCGGGCCCTGGCACTTGAGACGTCGCTGAGGAGATGGCCCAGGCGTACCCATGGATGGGTCGGACCCCAGAATACGTCAGACAATCGTACTCCCTGGCGGCCGGACGCTAGGCTTTGCCGAGTACGGCGACCCGTCTGGCCGACCCGTTCTTTTCTTCCCGGGCACGCCCAGTGGCCGGCTGTTCCACCATCCCGACGAGTCGATTGCTCTATCGCTGGGTGCCCGCGTTCTCACCATTGATCGGCCAGGCTACGGCCTCTCGGATTTCCAACCGGGCCGGACACTCTTGGATTGGCCTTCTGATGTGATGGCCCTCGCCGATGCATTGGGAATCGCTCGATTCGCCGCCGCCGGCATCTCGGGCGGAGCACCGTACGTGGCGGCCTGTGCTTTCAGGATACCGGACCGCTTGACTGCGGCGGCCATCGTGAGCGGGCTTGGTCCGATCGACTGGCAGGGGGCCATGGAGGGCATGCCCAGCGAAAGGCGCATCGGCGTCAAGCTGGGAAGGGGTGCACCCTGGTTGGTGAGGCCTCTGCTCTGGCTGAGGTTGAATCCGCACCGTAACCCGGAGCGTTTC
>JBAVWD010000417.1:0-2834 GCA_049697655.1 Anaerolineae bacterium
CGCTGGCTGGCGTTCACGGGGGGAAAAACGTAGGTGCCCTTCCGGCGGTACAGGAAGTCGTAGATGCCCGTCTTTCCCGGGTTCTTTCCAGTCATGAAAGTGGACCAGGAGGGCCCTGAGGTAGGCGGGATGGTCGATCTCAGCTTCCCCACTGTACCCTCTTCCATGAGCTTGCTTAAGGTGGGCAGCTTGCCCTCTGTAGCCCAGGCCTCGATGAGGCTGAGGGGGACCCCGTCCAACCCAACTATGAGTACCTTGGTCTTTGAGCCCATACCAGCCTCAGTCTCTACTCACCGTTGGTGCGAGAGTAGTATTCGATCGCTGATCCGTCTTCGAAAAGCCCCCCCTCGATCCCTCGGAACCTGAAGGCCTCATACGTGCTCACAGCCGCGACAATGGTGAGGAAGAACACTACACCCAAAATCACCTGGGGGATTCCCAGCCGGTCGGCCGCGGTACCCACCAAAAGCATGATGGGTATGGCCACCACATTGGCCAGCAGGAAGTAGACAGCGATCACTCGCCCCCGGAGTTCAGGCGGTGACTTCTCTTGGAGAAGCGTCTCTGCTGGTATGACCACCAAAGATATCTCCGCTCCCAATGTCACCGACAGCGCCATTATCACGGGCAATTTGGGGATTGTCGCCCACAAAGGCAGATCGAAGCCCGCCACCCCGAAACCCAGCATGGTAACGGCCATCGCTGAGAACCCGACGCTCGACATCACCTCTCGACGGAACCTATATCCGAAGCGCCCCACCAAGAAGGTGTTGACCAGCATGCCGATCCCTGCCGGGGCGAAGACGAAGAAGGCATCCTCAGGAAGCATGCCCAGCACACGAGTCGAGTACCCTGGGGCCACCATAGCCATCATCATCAAGAGGGTAGTGGTCATGGCCAGTTGACTGAGGGCGATGACAATGGAGCGCTTCCCAGCCACATATCGCCATCCCTCACGCAGTTCCTCCCAGGCCGTCTTCAGCATGGAGGCACCCGCCTGCACAACCAGCCGGGGCTTATCGCGGGGTATCCGGGACAACAACAGCGACGCAACCAGATACATGAAAGCCACGATGGCAAATGATCCCTTGATCCCTAGCACCTTCACGGTCAGCGGCGCCAGGATCACCAGCCCAACTACCTGTGTGCCGATGAGGGTCAGATTGAATAGAGCGTTGGCGGTCAACAACCGCTCCTCGCCCACCAGCAGAGGGATGGTTGTCGCCTCAGCCGGGGCAAAGAACTGGCCGATGGCCGAAGAGATGAAGGTGACGGCATAGATAACTAGTAAGAGCGACCATCCACCCAGACGATCAAGCACCACGATGTAGGTAGCAACCGTGAGGACTCGGATGCCGTTGCTGGCCAGCATGACCAGCTTGTTGGACAACCGGTCCACCACTATCCCGGCCACAGAACTCAGTATCACGGCTGGCAGGCTGAAGGAAAGTATCATGACGGCCATGTGAGCTGTGGAGCGAGTAAGGGTCTCAATGAGGACTATCTGGACGAAATGGATGCCGTTCTGCGCCGTCTGGGAGAAGATCTGCGCCATCCAGAGGACGAAGAAGTTCCTGTTCTTGACAACCGCAGTGAAGGTTCTATCTTGGACCATCATTCGTGCCCCAGCAAAGGAGCCACCCTCCCCTGGGACACGAAAGCCTTGACCCGCTTCTCGAATACTCGTCTGGGCATCAGCACCCGTCGGTTACACTTCAAACACCGGATCCCGATGTCGGCACCCACTCGGACCACGCGCCACTCGAAGTTGCCACAGGGATGCTTCTTCCGCAGTCGAACGACGTCGTCCAAGTGAATCTCCATCACCATGCAGGTGGTTTCTCCTCAGCAACTTACCAATATACCACAGATCATGTCCGAAGGACCACTTCTTTACCTTGGCCGGGGTTTCCCGTATAATATCACGGTAGAAGCCTCGTGGTCAAGGAGTGTACAGAGTTCATGTTCGGGCTGGATCTGGCTACATTTGCCGCCATCATCGTCGCCGTGCTCATCGCCATCGACGTCCACGAGTGCTGTCACGCCTGGGTAGCCTCACAGCTGGGGGATCCCACAGCCAGGAGTATGGGCAGGGTATCTCTGAACCCCATAGTACATTTGGACCCCCTGGGGACCATCATGATCTTCCTGACAGCTCTCACTGGATTCGGCATCGGGTGGGGAAAGCCAGTGCCTGTGGATCCCCGCAGGCTGCGCTACGGCCCCATGAAGGGCATGGGGATCGTCTCACTCGCCGGCCCTCTGGCCAACCTGACCACCGCAGCGGTGTTGGCCATACCTTTCAGGCTAGGGGCGCCGGTTCTTCCCTCTTTCCTGCTGGAGCTTATCTTCATTGTGGCCATGGTCAACATCGGACTGGCCGTTTTCAACCTCATCCCGATTCCGCCCTTGGACGGGTACGGCGTCCTGTTGGGCATCCTGGGTAGCATCGGAGCCCCGTGGGCCTATCGATGGTCTTACAACCTCGCTCGCTACGAGCGCTACGGTCCGATGCTGCTGCTCCTGGTGATCATAGCCAATCGGTATGTCCCCATCTTCAGTTTCGTTGTCTATCCGCCCTACTTACTACTCAGACGCTTGATACTGGGAGTATGATCGCCTTGGGCGTCCTTCACCGTGTGCGCCAGTTCACCCTGGCGCTGGGGGCGCGAGCAACACATGCGACGGTCGAAGGCCTGGCACAGAGCCTTGACACACGCCAGCAGGAGCTGTTTCACCAGATGCCTTCCATGGATCAGCTCCACTGTCTGGCCGTATTCCGGGCGCTCCGCGAAGCCGGGCACACAGATCCATCGCTGCTCCAGGCTGCTCTG
>JBAVWD010000418.1:0-1919 GCA_049697655.1 Anaerolineae bacterium
GTTGTATTCCAGGAAGAGCAGCGGACCAAAACCGCACAGCACCAGAACTCCCGCCCTGGATGGCACCGGCTTGAGTTCGGTCTGCGCGAGGGCGGCTTCGGTGCTCCGGTGCGAGATGTATGTCGAGAGAATCGCGAACACCGACAGCAGTAGCTGGATGGGCAGCCAATCAGTGCGCAGGCTCAAGTCTAACGAAGTGCCAATGGCGCGGATCGCCATGTCATAAGCCAGGGCGAGAGCGAAGCCGGACACGAGATACCCGCGCAGGTTCCTTGGGGCGTGTGAGGGGTGGTATTGCTCGAAGTAAGCTGGCACGAAGAGCCCGTACAGAGCGATGGTAGCACAACTGGCGATCGTCTCTATTCCGAACGGGAGTCCAGCGCTCAGAAAGGGCCGCGCCAATGATATCCCTATGGCAGACGCCAGGGCAATGCCCCTCATGCTTGCGAGTCTGCGTAGCAAAGGCAGGGTGAGTGGGGCGAGCAGACTGAGCAGCATGATCATGGCCACCAGTAGCCCGGAAAGATCTATGGGCTCTGAGAAGAGCGCTGCCCAGACGACGAGATACACTTGGGCGAAGTAGAGGCGCAGTGCCTCCAGGAAGAAAAGGCTGATAAGAAGGGGGCCTAGCACAGAGGCCAAAGTCGGTATGAGCCTGCCGGTCGAACGAACCTGGTCGGATGGAGGGTTCATCATCTTCGCCACCTATGCCAGGGCAGTTCTCGGTTTTGTACCCTGCCCCTTGTGGGATTATAGCACCGACAAGCTTCGCTCACCATCCTGTCTCGTTCTTTGCAGGACTGAGAAATGGGCGTACAATCGCCTTGGGGCAGCGGCATCGGCGCCGGCTGCGCCTGGATGGATACACGGATCCGAGCGAGGTGCAAAGTGCAGACACAGGAAGCAGACGCGACTGCCTCCGGACGACTTGAAGAGAGCATACTGGACTGGGGAGCTTCTCTCGTGGGTTTTGGCGATCTCGGGGGCGTGGTGCCTGCCATCTCCCTGAAGTGGCCCAGGGCAGTCTCCATCGCCATAGCTCTTGACCCTCACACCATCGATGAAGTGCGAGACGGGCCCACCGCTGAGTACTACAGGGAGTACAACCGGGTCAACCGGGCGCTCAACGAGATCGCAGGACGGACCGCGGAGGCTATCTACGGCCTGGGCTATGATGCGGAGCCATTCCCGGCAACGCCACCGGAGAACACACAGGGAGATGAATGGACCAGGACTCTGAGCGTCGCCTTTCAGCACAAGACGGCGGCCACCCGCGCCGGGCTGGGGTGGATAGGGAAGAACGCTCTCTTGGTTACTCCCACTCTGGGTCCCCGGGTGAGGCTAGCCACTGTGCTGACGGACATGCCACTGGCTGTGGGGGTTCCAATCCCAGTGAGCCGGTGCGGCAAATGCACGGCTTGTGCCCGTCTGTGTCCTGCTCAGGCCATCAAGGGTGTGGGGTGGGAGGCTGGCCTGGACAGGGACGTGCTGGTCGACGCCTGGTCCTGCTGGGAGACGGCACGCCTTCTTCTTCGAGAACGTGTCGGTGCGAACAACGCGGTATGTGGGATCTGTGTAGCCGTGTGTCCAGTGGGGCGCGAACAGCCGTAGGGAGGTTGGGCTTGCCAGTCGGCCCTGGTTCCCCCAACTCGGCTGTCCGAGGGCCGCATCGGGAGGGGCGAACGCAAGGATACACAACCCCTGGACTCATGCGCGGTGACCTCGGTTCATTGGCCAACGTACAACCGGGTCTCGAAATCAGTATGCGCTGCGACCGGTGCGTTACGTCCGAAGGCGAGGGTCCGGTTCGGGCTTGACCCTTCAGAGTGGGTAGCCGGCTACCTCCAGCGCACTGGCAACTCAGGTCCAGAATTCCCCCAAACCGCTCATGGGGTCTGGACGTAGCCGCTTCCATAGGC
>JBAVWD010000419.1:0-1634 GCA_049697655.1 Anaerolineae bacterium
GTGGTGGAGGCACTGTTCTTCCGCGGTCTGGTCCAGCGGGAAAAGGGCTTGTGGTCCTCTGTCCTGCTTTACGCGGCTGCTGGGCTGGTGTACTTCTTGCCCGGTACTTGGGACGAGCATCTGCCCATTCTGGGGGTCCTCATCGGTGGCATGGCCTTGTTGGGCTTTGTGTACGGTGACATCCGGGCTATGCACGGGCTGATGGCCAGTCTGGTCTGCCAGGCGCTGGTGCACCTGGTGTTGTTGGTCGTTCCTTCCCTGGTCCAGAGTATGGCGCCGATCGCAGGATAACGTCTTGGGCTAGCCAGGGCAGATCTCGCAGACCCGCGCTACTGGACAGCCGTGCTGCGGAGATCGAACCGCCTTCAGCCGGTCCTGGTGCACAGGGGCAGGTAGCCCCTATTGGGTCCCCCGGACGCCCGGCCCAGGCTCACCTCGTCCAGGAAAGCGGTGAAGTCCTGGGCGGCCTCGCGGTGGTAGCTGAATGAGATCCATGCCGTACCCGTATAGGGCGAGACGTCCAGCCAGGCGTGGGTCCAGGCCTCGCTCGAATCCACAGTGGACAGGGGGTGGTAGGTCCAGGGATCGCCGTGGTAGATGCCCACCTCGAAGGAGTCGTCGCCTCCTGTTCCTGTGGTCGGGCAGCGGTACCAGAAGGAGAGGGTGGGCATAAACATCGTGGGTGTGATGTACAGGGTCTGGGTAATGGCGCAGGTGCCGCTGGTGGTTGAATCCTTCCCCAAGGCCAACGAGTAGCCGCCACTTCTCACCTCGTCCTCAGTCACGACCGGCGCCACCATGCCGCCAGCCACGGTGTGCCAGTTGGTGAGTCCGTCCTCGAAGTCGCCGTTCTGCACCACGTCATCGCGCGGTCGCAGGGTGAAGTCCAGAGCGACTACGTCGTGTTGAAGGTCAACGTCGCGTACTTCGGGCGGGGCGTTGTAGCCCAGGCCGCTGGCGAACACGTCGTAGGTGCCGGGGGACGAAGGCACCAGGCTGTAGTGCCCGCCGTCCCACGTATCGCTCGAGATACCTGTCCCCACAAGGTTGACTGTGGCGCTCAGCAAGCGGATGTCTCGATTGTCCCTCACGTACCCTTCCACTCCTCCGACGGTGGCGATCTTCGTGGTGGTGTCACCGTTGCTCCAGACCCCTACGAGGCGGATGTCGTACCAGGCGGTGTACCGCTCATAGGCCCTGGCCCGGAAGGTGTAGGTCCTCCCCACGACGCCGGTGAACTGGGCTGAGGTATCCCTGGTCTTGTCCTGCCAGAGGATCCACGTGTTGTTCACATCGTCCTTGTACTCCAGGTCGTACTTGACGATGTACCCGCCCGGCGCGGCCTGCCCATTGTCCCAGGTGACGGTGAAAGTGGGGGAGTCGCTCACTGGCGGGGATGAGGCGCTCACCGTGGGAGCCCGGGCCAGCATTGCCGCATCAACGAAGACCTGGTTGTCCAGTGAAGGATGGCTCACCGGCTGGAGGCAGTTGACTCTGACGAAGAGGGTGATGGTGCTGGACTTGGCCACCGCAGCCACCCGCATATCCACCCAGGGCGCTTCGTCGTGGGCGTCGGCAGGGCTCCAGGCGATGTGGGGAGAGTTGGGGTTGGTGCCGCCGTAGGGGTCTATGCC
>JBAVWD010000420.1:0-2731 GCA_049697655.1 Anaerolineae bacterium
GCCAGGAGGTTCATGGCAGAAGGCCATGAGGTCACGGTCGTCACGAAGGGTCGGGATAGCAGGGTATTCGTCCTTGAAGGCGTGAGATGCGAGGCCGTGTCCCTGGAGGGCAAGGAGACTCTTGCCAGCTACTTTGTGGAGTTCCCCGTGCGGTCTCTGGTCTATTTCGCCAGGCACAGGGGTTTCGATATCATCCACAGCATGGCCAGCTATCATCTATTCGCTGTTTTGGCGAGACTGGCAGGTGCTGTGGCCAGAACCCCGGTTGTCTACGGGGTGGTATCGCCAGCCACTCGTCTGATCAGGATGTTGGGTTTCCCCAGGCTGATCTGTGCCAGCAGAACCATCCAAGCACAGTTAGGGGAGAAGGCGGTATTCGTACCTCACAGCATCGACCTGGCAAGCTTTGAGACAACGGCTCGGTACGACTTCGGGCAGGACGGGTCCTTCACTGTGGGCAGCATGGGCTCGCCTCTGGGAAGAAGGGGCTTTGAACATCTCATCAAGGCGATGCCCCTCATCCTCGAAGAGCACCCAGAGACTCACCTTGTCCTCGCCGTCGAACACCCACAGATTAGATATCAGCCGTTTCTTCAGCGCAGGCTCCAGCAGTTGAGGGACCTGATCCAGCATGTCGGGGTGTCAGATCATGTCAAGCTCGTGGGGGAGGTCGATGTGCCCAGATTCTTCAACTCCCTCGACGCCTTCGTCTACGCCGTCCAGACCACTAAAGGAATGATCGACATTCCACCTACTATACTAGAGTGCCTGGCCGCTGGCTGTGCCCTGGTCACCTCGCCCAAGGGTGGCATCTTGGAGGTCGTTCGCGACCATGAGAACGGGCTGGTGGTCGGCGAGGACGAGTATGACCAAGCGGAGGCCTATGCAGACAGGATCGTGGAGCTCATACAGAACAGAGACCTGCTGTCCCGCATCCGGAGCAGCGCCCGCCGGAGCGCGGAGCCTTTCGACGTGAGCCAGATTGCACCCCAGGTGATGCGGGTGTACGAGGAGGTACTGGGGTGGAGGGAGTAGAAAGGGCGGACCGCAAGAGCCATCTCCGTGGGCGGACTCTGCGCTGGGTGCTCTCGGTTCTGGGGATCCTGGTCTTTGGGGCTATCGTCTACTACGGGGGAGTAGAGGCCCTGACTGTGGTGTCGCGGGCCAACGTCCTGTATCTGCTGTATGCTTTTGTGTTTTCGGCCAGCGCCGATGTTCTGACCTCGCTGAGATGGGGAGGGATAGTCAACGCGCTGGAGGAGAAGGTGGTTCAGTCCAGGCTGAGCTACCTCTACTACGTGATGCTCGGCAAGATGTCCAGTATGCTTGTCTCGCAGTACGTGGGCGACTACGGAGCCAGGCCTCTGGCCCTCAAGGCGTCGAGCGGAACGGCGCTGGGCAAAGGGTTTTACTCGGTGCTACTGGACAGGTTCTTCGACCTAGTTCTGTCTCTGCTATTTGTTGGGCCAGCCGTGCTGTGTTTTCTGAACCTGATCCCGCCAGATTCGGTTGTCCCTGTGAGTGTCGTCGTCGCCGCTGTGTACTGGGCAGCCAGTGCTAAGAATTATCGCCTCTTGACAGGCTGTCTTGGAGGCATCGTTTATGTGATAGGGCGCAAGAAGGTGTGGAGACCTGTGCCGGCGAACCTGACGGCAAGACTGGTGGAGACACTGTTGGCTGCGAAGCAGGGCTTGGAGGACATCGGCCCTCGAGGCATCTTGCGGGCGAATCTGCTCACTTTTGGCCGATATGTGGCCATGGCTCTGCGGGCCTACTTCATCTCCGTCGCGCTGAACCTGGCCATGCCCTTCTGGGTGGTGTTCGTTGGCCTGGGCATAGTGCGCTTCACCCTTCTATTTGCAGTGGCGCCGGGCAGGCTGGGGGCAATGGAGGTCGGATGGTATGGGTTGCTGGCTCTGGCAGGCTTGGAAAGTTCCATCGTCATTCCATTCCTCATAGGGCTGCGGGTCTACGGCTTTCTCTTCAACGCAGTACTATCCTTGGGAACTCACCTGGCGGTGATGGTGGTGCCGCACAAGGCAGTCTGAGAGCTGCTTGATCGCGTTCTCTGTGATGGCAAGATGAACCAGCCTGGGCGGGAAGGGGGGCTGCTACGTGTACGTCATGTCGATAGACCTTGAATCATGGGTGCATCGGCCCGTGTTCAGCATCCCCCTGGAAAGGCAGACCAAGCTCGAAGATGGAGGGTTCATCCCCAGGGCGATTGAACTACTGCTCGAGGAACTGGATAGATTCAAGGCCAAAGCCACCTTCTTCTGTCTGGGCAGCGTCGCAGAATGGTATCCAGAGGCTATTCAGGCGATAGTGGCGCAGGGGCATGAGCTTGCCGTGCACGGGCACACACATAGACCCCTTCATGAGCATACTCGCGCCAGCTTCGAGGACGAGGTCAAGCGAACTGTGAGCATCTTGACCCAATGTGGTGAGCGGCCGATTGGCTTTCGGGCGCCGACTTTCAGCCGGGCTCCGTTTCTTTACGAAGTCCTGGAGAACAACGCGTTCAGATACGATTCCTCAATCCTGCCCGTACGAACGCCGCTCTACGATTGGTCCATGTACAATGGTTCTGACCCCTTCTGGGCGACATCGGGCATCTTGGAGATACCTCTGTCGATCCACAAGGTTCCTTTGCTGGGGAGGGTCCCTGTGGGCGGGATCTACCTCAGGCTGCTGGGCGGGCTTGTAGATACTCAGCTTCTGAAGAGGGTAG
>JBAVWD010000421.1:0-1906 GCA_049697655.1 Anaerolineae bacterium
TCGACACAACCTGTTCCGAGCCAATCTGAGAGTAGTACATCCAGCAGCAGCATGGGACCCCAAGTGGTGGCCCAGCTCAGAGACAGTATAGCATCGTTTTGGAGATCTGTCAATGCCGTAGCCTGCCCTTAGCCTCGCCACGGACACACCCCTTGTGAACCCGTCACCGTGTCGGAGCCACCCATCGAACCGGACCCAGGTGGGCGGGCAACTGGCCATGCTGCCAGGGGTACGATTTTCCTATTGACAGGCGCGGATGGGGTCTGTAAACTGGATTATGCGCGTTTCATGCGGTTTCATGTCATTTCCGAGGGAGCAGAGTCCCATGGGTCTCCTCACGGCAAGGGAGGCAGCACAGCAACTCCACGTCAGCCTCTTCACCCTGGGCCGGATAGAAAGGGAAGGCCTGCTGGTACCCTTTCGCACGCCGGGGGGACACAGGCGCTACAGCCTGGAGATGCTCAACGAGTACCTGGAGCAGACCCGAACTCCGTCGACCGACCCTCAGACAAGGATCCTGATCGTCGATGACGGGAACGAGGTAGCCCAATCTCTGGCCAGGACCCTCCCTTCATGCAACTTTGCCACCGCTCAGGACGAGCTCCACGTCGGCATCAAACTGGCCGAGTTCAAACCGGATGTGGTGCTGGTGAACAGGGGCATGAGGGAGACGGACGGGCAGCAACTGTGCCGGCGACTCAATGGACAAGACCCCCACCTCAAGCTGCTTCCTTTCGACGGCCCAGAGCGAAAAAGGGAGGATGCTGACGGCTCGATGGTAGAAGCTCTCGACCTCGACGGATTGTGCACGAGCATTGCCGCTGCCCTCGGTCTGGAGCACGTGAGGTAGACAGGATGACGCTCCGCAACAAGACAATCGTCCTTGTCGGTGCCGCCCTCATCGCCCTGATGGTCGTCCTCTACGTCTCCTCACGGGCCGTCTTGCTCGATAGCTTCGCCAGACTCGAGGCGCAAGCGACCCAGAGGGACGTGCACAGAGCGCTGAGCGCCCTCGATAACCAACTCCGCGAGCTGGGCACCACTACCGATGACTGGGCTGCCTGGGACGACACGTATCAGTTCATGTTTACCAGAGATCCCGGATATCTGGAGTCCAATCTTGTCGATGACACCTTCGTTACCCTGCGGCTGAACGCGCTGCTGTTGGTGGGCCCATCTGGTGAGGTCGTTTTCGGGAAGGCCTTCGACCTGCAAGAAGGGGAAGAAATCTCCGTAACCCAAAGCCTGCTGGACCGTCTGTCGCCGGAAGGTCTCCTCTCACCGGCTGGTGAGCCGGGAAGCCACACGACCGGCCTTCTGCAACTGCCAGAGGGGCCGATGCTGGTCTCGTCAAGGCCCATCCTTACCAGCGAAGAAGAAGGCCCCATGCGCGGCTGGCTGATCATGGCCCGCTACCTGGACTCGACCGAGATTGAGCACCTGGGCGACATCACTGATTCCGCCCTGAGCATCCAGCCTCTCGAAGATCCAAATCCGCCCGCCGAACTGGAAGCCGTCCGCTCTGCCCTCCTAGAAGCCGGCTCCTCGGTCGTAGTGCGACCTGTGAGCAATGAGGTGGTCGCTGGATACGCCGTGCTCCGCGACATCTATGGTGCACCGGGACTCGTACTCAGCGTGGAGGCACCCAGGGAGATCTATCATCGAGGCCAGGCTGCCGTAGCCTACGTGCTGACCTCCATACTGCTGGTCGGCATCGCCTTCGGCACGCTGCAATGTGTGATGCTGGACCAGCAGGTGCTGGGACGTATCATCGACCTGGCCACCTCCATCGCACGCATCCGCTCCCATGACGACCTGTCTGCGAGGCTGCCGGTGGCCGGACAGGACGAACTCTCAAGCCTCACAGTACAGATCAACAGCATGCTGGAGAGACTCCAAGCGACCC
>JBAVWD010000422.1:0-1621 GCA_049697655.1 Anaerolineae bacterium
GGTGGTGGTCACTACTACTCCCTGAGGGGTCTGGGGGACTTCTGGGGCTTTATGGCCGGCGCTGCCCTGCTGCTGGACTACACCATTGACATCGCCCTTTTTGCCACGGCTTCGACAGGGTATATCAACTTCTTCCTCCCTTACCTCGGTCTACACCTTGGGGACTTCATGGTCAGTTGGGGCCCACTAATCAGCTTCAACGCCCTCTGGCTCGCGGAAACGGTTATCATGATTACCTTCCTACGCTGGCTGAATGTGAGGGGAATCCGCGAGTCATCCCGCGTCAACGAAGTCATCGGCCTGATGGACCTGATCCTGGAGATGTCCGTGGTGGTCTTCGGATTCGTTCTGGCCTGGCGGCCGGAACTGCTCGTTCACCAGTGGGTCTACGAGTTTCCTTCGCCGAGGGAGTTCATGTATGGCTTTTCGCTGGCCATCATCTCCTTCGTGGGGTTGGAGAGCATCTCCCAGGCGGCACAAGAGACTCGCCGGCCGGCGACCGTTATTCCACGTACCTCTATCGCCCTGATCTTCACGGTGTTTATCCTGGCCCTGGCCTTCTCCACGGTGGGATTGGGCATCCTGCCCTGGCAGGAGTTCCGAGCGCACGAGGCCGATCCTATCGCCTATCTCGCCTTGCACATCCCGTACCTGGGCGTCATCGCTGGCCCCTTTGCAGCTTTCTTGGGCGCGACGATCCTCTTCATCTCCTCGAACACCGGCGTCATGGGAGACTCGCGACTGATCTTCTCCATGAGCCATTTCCGCCTGGCCAGCCCGTGGTTCAGGCACGTCCATCCCAAGTACCGCACCCCCAGCAACGCCATCGTGGGCTTCGGATGGGTGGGGATCTTGCTGACAATCGTTGCCTTCTTGACACCCAGGGTACTGGACACGCTGGCCAATCTCTATGCCTTTGGGGCCACCTTTGGGTATATGCTGGTCTTCATCTCGCTAATCCGCCTGCGGTTCTCCGATCCCTACACCCCCCGACCCTACAAGGTGCCCCTGAACGTGAAGTGGAAGCGCAAGGACGGCAGCGCTGTGGAAGTCCCGATTCTGGGGTTTCTAGGCTTCCTGGGCGTGGCCAGCATCTTTTTCACCGTGATTATCACGCACGAGATCGGTCGCATCGCCGGGCCGGGCTGGCTCCTCATCTGTCTGGCGTATTACGTCATCTTCCGTCGGCGAAGCGGGTTGCCGGTGTTAGGCAGCGTGCCCCGCGACTGGGAAAAGGAGCAGATCGACGTCCTGACCAGCGCCGAGGAATACGATTCGCTGGAGCAATACAAGCAGGCACTGATTCGACGGGACCGGAAGCTCGGGGTACCATCGCGCTGGAGCGAGAAGGAGTGATATGCGTAGGCACGCGCTTCGCCAACCTGAGTTTGTGACCGCCGGTGATGTCCTGCGTTTGATGATGGCGGCACTGATGATCCCGCTGGGGGGCATCATCCTGGTGCGTACGCTGTCTCTGGCGCCCACCGTGATGGGTATGCTGGTGGGTTGTAGCTTCATAGGATTCGGTGGCTATAGACTGTGGCTGGGATGCAGTCGCTACCGGCTCTATCGACGGAAGATGAGGGAGAGCAGAGAATGACCGCGACTCTGGACCCTATTG
>JBAVWD010000423.1:0-1919 GCA_049697655.1 Anaerolineae bacterium
GGAGAAGGCCTCGCGACACTTACCGTGCCACAGGTCCACATAGATGTGCAGAGGCTCGGGATAGTGCTCCTCGGACTCGACGATGAAAAAGAAGTCTCCTTCCCAGGTCTTGGCCGCCTCGGCGTAAGCATCGCTCTGGTTGATCTGCTCCATGAACTCCTTGGCCCATTCATCGGTGCCGAACTCGATCATCACTTCTCCCTCTCGTTGTGGACCGGAATCGCGGCTGGGGACGGACAGCGCCGCAGTAGAATCGAATACGCCGGAGAGGATTCGAACCTCCAACCTACTGATTCGTAGTCAGTTGCTCTATCCAATTGAGCTACCGGCGCAGGTGGCGGAGAGGGTGGGATTTGAACCCACGAAGGAGGTAAACCCCCCTTAGACGCTTAGCAGGCGCCCGCACTAGACCAGGCTATGCGACCTCTCCACAAGCTCTTTGAACTGAAGGCGGAGGGAGAGGGATTCGAACCCCCGGTGAGGTTGCCCCCACTACGGTTTTCAAGACCGTCGCAATCGTCCGCTCTGCCATCCCTCCGCGCGAGAGGGACTTCCCTCACCCTCTGCGCTAAGTATATCAAACAGGGCATGCCGTGTCAACCACTTCGCCCCGCGTTGGATAGGCGACACACCTATGTAGCCGCACGGCATGCCGTCCGGCTCCACCCTCCCCCAAACCCCTCCCATCAAGGGAGGGGAGATTGAGTCGAGTGACGAACAGCTGTCGTCGCGCCGGCACCCCGGCCCCAGAAGCGTGCACCCTCCTCCCCCTTGAGGGGGAGGACTGAGGTGAGGGTGATCCCGCCGCGTTCCTGCCGCCAGTCAATGCTGTAACTTGTCCTCCACCGCCTAATCCCTTCCAGACACGGTGACTCCACGGGCTTGCCGCACCACAGCAGGACAAGCTTGCCCTACGACCAGCACACAAAGGTTGCGTCGGCCGGCGCGCCCCTGCTATAATGCCGCGTGGACTCTCATGCACGAACTCCCCGTGACGCAAGGAATGCTCTCCATCGCCCTGGAACACGCAGCGAGGGCCGGCGCCAAGAAGATCACCGCCATCAACCTCACCATAGGCGAGATGTCCGGAATCGTGGACGACTCCGTGCAATTCTACTTCGACATTGTCAGCCAAGATACCCCCGCCCAGGGCGCTTTGTTGAACTTCGAGAGGATCCCGGCCCGCTTCCGCTGCAAAGCTTGCGACGAGAGCTTCTCCCTGGACAGTGGCCAGTGGGCCTGTCCCCACTGCGGGGAGTGGAGCGTGGAGATCATCGCCGGGCGGGAGTTTTACGTGGATAGCATCGAGGTGGAGTAGCGGTGGAAGGCGGCGAGAAGGCATCACCAGCGAAGATACCTGTCTTGGAGAACATACTGAGCGCCAACGAGCGCCTGGCAGCGGAGAACGCCCGGGTTTTCTCCGGCACGGGCGTTCTGGCGGTCAACGTCATGGCCTCTCCGGGCGCGGGCAAGACCAGCCTCATCGTACTAACTATCAACACACTGGGCGACCGGACACGCATCGGAGTGATCGAGGGGGACATCGCCTCCAGGGTCGATGCCGACACCATCGAAGCGCTGGGCATACCCGTGGTCCAGATCAACACCGGCGGCACCTGCCACCTGGACGCCAACATGGTCCAAGGCGCCCTGGACCAGCTTCCACTGGACGATCTCGACCTGCTCATCATTGAGAACGTGGGCAACCTCATCTGCCCCACCGATTTCGCCCTGGGCGAGGCGCTCAAGGTGATGGTGGCCAGCATCCCCGAGGGAGACGACAAACCGTACAAGTATCCCGCCATGTTCGCAGCGGTGGACGCCATCGTCATCAACAAGATAGATCTACTCCCCTACGTGGACTTCGACCTGGAAGGCTTTCGCAAGCTGGTAGTGGGCCTCAACGCCGACGTACAGGT
>JBAVWD010000424.1:0-8276 GCA_049697655.1 Anaerolineae bacterium
AAAAGGGTCAGATCAGTGAGAGACTATTCCGCTGCCCCGCCTGTGGGAACGAGGAGCTGAAAGAGACGCCGTCTTCCCTGTTGTGCGGGGTATGCGGGCGGAGTTGGCCCCTCGAGGATGGCATCTACGACTTCGGGATGTGAGGAACGGCGCCGCTGGAGGCCTGGGGAGTGGCCGAAGGTGGAGTCACATCGCGCCACTGCCCCTCAATTCGCGTTATTTGCGATTCCAAGGCCGGTACCATGCAACCCCGCCGAAGCGTCCTGGAGCTGTCGGATTGCGGGTGAGAGGTCCGGGACGCAGCTACCGCCTACAAAGGTAGGGTGAACAGGGTGCAGGTGAGCAATAAGCACCTAGGAGCGGTTGAGTTCGTAGAGCAACTTGAGCCCCTTGAGCGTCAGGTTATGGTCGACAGTCTCGATGGCAGAGGTGTAACGAGCGATGTGGTCGGCCAGTCCTCCGGTGGCGATGACACGTGAGCCGTCCCCGAGCTCCTTCTTGATCCTGACCACCATGCCTTCCACCAAGCCGATGTAGCCGTACATGATCCCTGACTGCATGCTGCTGATGGTGTTCCTGCCGATGGCGCGCGGTGGCACCACCAACTCGACGCGAGGCAGCTTCGCCGTGCGCTGCACAAGGGCCTCACCAGCCACGGTGACGCCGGGGGCGATGGCGCCGCCGAGGTAGTCGCCCTCCTTGGAAATGACGTCGAAGGTCGTGGCCGTACCGAAATCAATCACGATCAGAGGCGTCCCGTACAGCGCCTTGGCGGCCACGGCGTTTACGATGCGGTCGGCCCCTACCTCCTGGGGGTTGTCATAGAGTATCCGCATCCCCGTCTTTGTCCCAGGCTCCACGATCAGTGGCTCGACGCCCATGTACCGCTCGCAGAACTCCTCAAACACGGGCAGCAGAGGAGGCACCACGCAGGATAGGATGCCGTCGTCGATCTCATGGAAGGACAATCCACGGTAGGTGAAGAATGAGGTGATGAGAACTGCCAGTTCATCGGGCATCCTGTGAGGAGAGGTGGACATCCTCCAATAGGCTATCAGCTCCTCGCCTCTGTAGACGCCTAGTACGATGTTGGTGTTGCCGATGTCGATGGCCAAGACGTTGCGGTCAGTCATCCCACAAACACCCGGAATTCCTTCTCTTTCGTCCCTAACTCACGCGTCCGACCTTCAGTCTCTGTAGCCTGCGTTGCACTCGCTCACGATCCTCTTCCGAGCTATGGGGGGAGACCAGGCCGTTCAGCATCTCCGTCACCGAGGCCATCTGCTCTACATTGCGTTCCATGGAGCGGAGTAGCTGGTTCAATGTGTCGTCGGCGCACATGGTGGCCCCTCGCTCCGCGCTGGCCTTGAGAGTGTAGGTGTCAGCGGCCAAGGCTTTTAACGAATGGTGTGCGTACCCGGCCAGCTCCGCAACCGCCCCGCCCACAACCTCCGAGTCTGATGTCCTCGGCGCCACGTGCGGCCGGGCCATCTCCAGAGCGATGACGGTGTGGTCGGCCAAGAGATCGAGGCGGCTCTGATCGGTGCGGGTGAAGGCCCGGTCGCTGATGCGGTTGGAGACGCCCAGCACGCCCCTGGTGACGCCCCTGATCTTCAAGGGCACGTAGAGGAGAGCGTTGACCATGTAGCCAGTCTTGACGGTCAAGTCCAAACGGGGATCGGAACTGGCGATGCGTAGAGGTTCGCCCGATTTCACCACTTGCCCGATGAGGCTGTCGCGGGCCGGGAGAAGCAGCAAAGAGGCGCGCTTGTCACCGACGCCCTTGGCGGCCCGCAGATAGAGTTCGTTGGTCTCCTCATCTATGAGGAAGAGCATCCCCTCGTCAGCATTGGTCAGGAAGACACCTACCTCGACCACTCGTGAGAGGAGAGTCTCCAAATCGGCTGAACCCGTGATGGCCTGGGTGATCTCGTGCAACATGGTCAATTCGCGAACGCGTCGCTCCACTTCCCTGTTTGCGCGCATGAGCTCTTCGGTGAGAAGCTCCTTCTCGCGTCGCAGCCTCGTCTCACGCAGGGCGTCCTCGATGGCCTTCAGGATCTCCGGCGGTTTCAGCGGCTTGACAACGTAGCTCCTGACGCCCAGACGGAACGCTTCGACTGCAAGCTCCTCCGAACCCGCGAAGATCATCAGGGCGATGGGAATGCTAGGAACGGTGTCACGCAGGCCTCGGAGAACCTCCATGCCTGTCATCCGGGAGAGGTTGAGATCTAGAAAGATGAGATCCGGTGCCACATCCAGGGCCATGCGGAGTCCCTCCTGGCCCGTGGTGGCCAACAGTGGCGCGTAGCCGCTGGGTTGGAGGATAGTGTCCACGAGGAATGCGGCTATGTCCTCACTGTCCTCGATGACGAGGATTCTCTCCTTGGCTTCTAGCGTTCTCATCTCTATGAACCCCCTTGACGTGGCTGAGAGGACCTATGGTGCGGACCGGACTGCTGCATCGAAACGGCGCCTCAACCGTGACAGCCGAGGGCAGGAAACGTGGCCTCGCCCGCCTTTCGGCGTCAAGCGGATTGATTTTTCGTATGTATGTCGCTGTGCGCGGGGACGCCAAACAGCGATTGGGCCTGCTTGACAGCCCGCGCTATGGCTTCTGCCACGACCTCAGCGCCTGCCGCGCCTACGGCGCTGAGGTTGCTTGTCCTGTCTCCTGTAGAGATGACGAATAGTGTGTCACCATCGAGCATGGTGGTAGGACGGATGGCGTAGGCATAGCCGTTGCAGGCCAGCTGTGCTACCTTGTTGGCTTCTTCCTTGCTGAGACGAGCATCGGTGGCCAGCACACCAATAGTGGTGTTGGTGAAGGCCACAGCTGTTTGGGTGAGGGTGCCCTTGATGGCCTGGGATGTGTTCAGGTAGCCTCCGTCTGGCTTGCGTGCCCCGGCCAGCGTCTCTCCCGTGCGCCAATCTACGACGTCTCCAAAGCAATTGACCGCCACCACGGCTCCGACGGTGATCCCTTCGCCAATTCTCTCGGTCGCCGTGCCCACCCCTCCCTTCATCGCCTGGCCCATCCCCAGAAGCTTCCCCACGGTGGCTCCAGTGCCCGCTCCCACGTTGCCCTCTTGCAGGGGACCGGAACTGGCAGCGAGACAGGCCTGATAGCCGGCCTGCGCATCGGGTCTGGCCGAAGGATCGCCGATAGCCAGATCGAAGAGGATGGCCGCAGGGACGATGGGCACTCTCGCCACTCCTGCATCAAAGCCGCATCCCTGCTCCTCGAGGTATTTCATCACTCCGCTGGCGGCGTCTAGCCCGAAGGCGCTGCCCCCTGCCAGCAGCACGGCATGGATCTTCTGCACCAGGTGCCCGGGTCGCAAGAGGTCGGTCTCCCTTGTTCCCGGTGCGGCTCCACGCACTTCCACACCCGCCGTGGCACCCTGTTCACAGAGCACAACCGTGCAGCCGGTGGCGGCGATCAGATCTGTGTAGTGCCCCACTTTGATGCCTGGTACGTCAGTGATGGCACCGTACATGGTGCGATTCCCTCAGTACTGGTGGGGCGAACGCCCCTGCCGCAAGGAAGCTGACCGTCGCACAGGGGGACGGCGGATGTGGAAGGGCAACGCGGTGCCCTCCGATAGGCATCACAGCGTAGGTTGCCCTCTCACTGCGGGAGGGCTGTGATCTAGAACTCGTACTTCTGTCTGAGCTTTGCCAGTCTTTGCTCGAACTCCGCCCAGTCTTCAGCTGTGCTCTCAGGAGAGGCCATCTCGCTGAGAACCTGGGTCAGTGACGCCATCTGCTCTATCTTTAGCTCCATAGACTTGAGCAGTTGGGCCAGGGACTCCCCGGAGCAGGAGATTTCGCCTCGGCTCAACCCTGCTTTCAAGGCATATGTGCTGGTAGCCAAGACCTTCAATGGTTCGTAGGCGCTTCGCGTTATAGAATCCAGGATGCGCTTGAAGCCATCATTGGGCTCAAGAGGACGCGCCAGCCGAAGTCTGACGCTTTCCAGAGCCATAGCCACGATGGAAGCCAGCGCGGTCAGCATCCGTAGATCGGTCTGGCTGAAGCGTGTGTCTCCTCCTCTACCCAACTTGTTGATGAGCTCTATCACCCCGATGACGGTCTCGTGAGCTTGGAGAGGTACACAGAGGATGGACCGGGGGTCGAGGCCGATGGCGCTGGCCCTGACGGCATCGTGTCGAGGATCCTCGGTGACGTCGTCCACCAGCAGGGACTGGCCGTGTTCAGCTACCCAACCGGCAATACCCTGCCCCATCTCGAGGCGGTACTGGCTCAGCTTCTCCGTACGCTCATGCAAGGCTGCCGCAAACTCCAACTTCATGCCCGATTCGTCGACGAGGAGCACGGAGCCTGCTTCGGCATCGAGGATCTCCGCGATGCCCCGCGTGGTCATGGCGAGTATCTCCTCTGAATCTCGGGCCGAGCCGATCGCCACCGCAAGCTGGCTGAGAGTGGCGAGGTCCTTCGTCTGCGCGAGCGCGCGCTCATAGGAGGTGGCGTTCTGGAGGGCGACGGCGATTTGATCACCCAGCATCTGAAGCATCGTCTGATCGTCCTCATCGAAGGCGTTCCTGTGGTCGCAGTAGATGTCCAGGACGCCGATTACCTCGCCGCCTACTCTCAGGGGCAGGCCCAGTTCCGCGCTGGTCAGAGGCAGTTCACCCAAGGGTCGGTAGCGCGGCTCCTGGTGCACGTCGTTGGCGCAGAGCGCTTCTCCGTGGTTCGCCACCCAGCCCACGATGGTGCGGTCGTCAATGCTGACTCGTAACCCGCGTTCCTTGATGATCTCGCCTGCCTCTCCACTCGCACCGCGCAAAGTTAGAGATCCAGGTTCATCGCGGAGCAGGATCTGCGAGTGGTAGTAGCCGAGGTTTTGCCTCAGCAATTCGACAACCTCCGACAGCAGGCCATCAACGTCCAGAATGGAGGTGATTCTCTGGCTCAGATGGCTGGTCATCGCCAATTGAAATGCCCGCCGCTGCTCACCCTCGTAAAGACGTGCGTTCTCGAGGGCGATCAACGCGTGATCCGCCAGAACATCGAGGCGGTGCTGGTCTGCCGCGGTGAAAGCCCTTTCGGTGACACGGTTGGACACTCCCAGCACGCCTTTGATCTCGTGGCGCAGCGTGAGTGGAACGTAAAGGAGCGAGCTGACGAGGTATCCGGTCTTGACCTTCAACTCCAGGCGATCCTCGGGGCTGGACACGCGTAGCGGTTCGCCAGTCTCGACGACCTGACCTATAAGACTGTCCCCCGTCTTCAGGCGAAGTCCATGGGCGTACTTCTCGCCCACGCCCTTGGCGGCCCTCAGGTACAACTCGCCAGTCTCCTCATCTATGAGGAAGAGCATGCCTTCGTCAGCCTTGCTCAGAAACACCGCGGCCTCCACGAGGCGCGAGAGCAGCGTTTCTAGATCCATGAGTTTGGTCATCGCTTCCGCTATCTCGTAGAGCATGGCCAGCTCGTGGACGCTCTGCTCCAGCTGCTTGTTGGCGCGCATGAGCTCCTCAGTCAGGATCTCTTTCTCGTGGCGCAGCCGCCCCTCGCTGAGGGCACCTTCCACGGCGTCCAATACCTCGCGGGACTTGAACGGCTTGACGATGTAGTTCTTGACGCCGAGCCGAAAGGCCTCGACAGCGATCTCCTCCGAGCCGTAGAATGTCATCAGGATCACCGGGATATCGGAGCCCCTTTTCTGGAGGACCTTGAGCACCTCCATACCGGTCATGCGCGGGAGGTTCAGGTCGAGGAGAATGAGATCGGGGCGCTCTTCAAGGGCGCGGCGCAGACCATCCTGGCCGTCGTTGGAGACAAGGGTCTGATACCCGTTGGGGTGTAGGATGTTGTCGGTGAGAAAGGTGACGATGTCTTCGCTGTCCTCGATGATCAGGATCCTCTCCCCAGTCTGCATAACAGCAACCCCCCTTGACAAGCACCTGAAGATCCGTAACACGGGCGGTGAGAACGCTGCAAAGCCGAAGCGGTCACATGGGTGTGCACGCATTATATCCCGCGTGTGCGTGCCTTGTCAAGCCTTTTGGGGCCCGCCACGCGCTGTGTCAAGAAGCCCAGCGATGCGGGCTTGCCAGCCGTTTCAGCCGGGTACTGGCCCCCGGCGGATTCGCCAGCGAGCCGCTTCAAGGGCCAAGCTGTTACGGTGCCCTCCACAAAAGGTAAGCCCCGGGCCACCGAAGGGGCCTGGGGCATTGGTCGTCTCCTGTCGTGCTTGGGTGCCCTCTAGGTACGAGGTTCGCGCTCGCCGATGATTCTCCAGCCTCTCTCCTCGGCAATAGCCTTCAGGGTCTCGTCGGGGTACACGGCCACCGGGTTGCCAACGCGCTCAAGGAGATAGACGTCTGCATGGCCATCCCCATAGGCGAAGCTGTTCTCCCAATCGATCTGGAGGCCTCCCTGGTCGAGCCACCGCTCCAGGGCATCTACCTTGCCCTCGTTCATCGTCACTGAGCCGGCCATCCTGCCGGTGTACCGCCCCTGATGGGTCTCCAGGGGAGTGCCCAACACGTGTTCGATATCCAGGCGAGAAGCCATCGCGTCCAGCAGTTCCTGGGGACTGCCAGATATCAGTGCCACCACATGTCCCTGCGCCTGATGATCCCTGAGAATCTCCATGACGTCGGTGCGCAGATTGGGTACCACCCGCTCCTCCACTATCCAGTCAAACAGATCGTCACCCTCTTCGACGGTGAGGCCTCGAAAGAGCCAGGCCATGTCTCTGGCCCAGGACTCGTACCACCTTCCTTTACTGAGCAGGCCTGCCAGGGTGAGAGGCCAGCCGGCCATGTGCGAGATGAAGTACCACCAGACCCAGAACCGATTTCGTTTCTGCTCCCGATGGCGTTGACTGATGTCCCTCCAGAAGGCTCCGCGGTATATGGTGCCCACGACGTCGAAAAAGGCGCCGATCATAGATACCTCCTTTGGTTTCATGCCGTCAGGGCGCGTCGCAGCAGACGCCTTCCCCTGCATCCTGCCCTGCACAGCACTCGATTATACCCCTGGAGCAGGGAGCAGGGCAACGGGAGTAGCCCGAGGAGCCTGCGTGATCTTGGAAATCCGGCACGCAGAGCATGGAAGCGGACATGTATCCGCCAGGCTTGGGGGTGGGCCAGTCGTCGTGCAGGCCAGAGGCGAGCTTGGGTCCGCCGTCTCAAGCAGAGGAGGTCTGCACCTGGGAGAGGCGACTGTGCCTGGGGAAGCGATATCCCATCGCGCGCCTACAGACCCGGAGCCCCGACCTACCCTGACGGCCTGGGCTGGATGTGGGCGCGCAAGCGATCGATGATAGACGGATGGGCGCCCAGCATGGGCTTCAAGGAAGGGCCCTCCTCAAGCATACCGTCCGTCAACACCTCCGTGCCCTCAAGATAGCGAAGGACGCCCCCTGCAGCCCGAAGGATGGCGGCTCCGGCGGCAATGTCCCAAATCGCTGGTCTGTCCAGAAACACTGCCATGGCGTTTCCGCGTGCCACGTAGCAGAGATGGGCCGCAGCGCTCCCCATGGCTCTGACGACTCCGGGGAAGGTGATGGAGTACCGGAGATGCGCGTCAGCGGGGATGCACAACAGGCTGTCCTCGTCCCAGGCGGCCGGAAGGGGACAGTGGATGGGTCTATCGTTCCAGAAGGCCCCCGTTGCGGGGCTGGCGGTGTAGTACCAGTCTCCCAGCAGCGGCAGGTGGAACACTCCCAGCCAGGGCTGGCCTCTCCAGAGGAGGCCAATGGAGATGCCCCAGACCGGCAGGCCGCTCAGGAAGGCCCTGGTGCCATCCAGAGGGTCGATGGCCCAAACGTACTCACCATGGACATCGCTGGTTCCCTCCTCGCCAACGATACCGTGGCCTGGATACGTGCTCTGGAGATGGGCCACCAGCAGGTCCTCTATCTCCAGATCGGCCTGGCTGACCAGAGTGCGATCAGCCTTGCGCGTGCCCTCCACGCAGTTGAAATGGCGAAGGGCGATCCGTCCTGCTTGGCGAACCCACTCCGTCACTAGGTGGACTTCTACGTCTGGCTCTCTTCCCTGATCCATACCGTGCCATCGTATCACAGGTCCTCGGTCAGGGCAAAGGTCAGAGGTGTCTTTGCTGCCCTTGTCGGCCGTGTGCTACAATGCGCCTGGATGTCGACTTTCGTGCCGCACCGGTTCGCTGCGGTGTCCTGGAGGACGAGGGTGGAGTTGTTGGCAGCAAGGGCAGAGGAGTGGGGGGTGACGCTGAGCCCCCAGCAGGTGGAGGCCTTTGCGCTCTACCACCTAGAGCTCGTC
>JBAVWD010000425.1:0-13134 GCA_049697655.1 Anaerolineae bacterium
AGCAATGGAAGCCCTATCCCCAGGCCGAGGCCACCCTGCGCCAGCTCTCGGAAAGGGGCTACAGGCTCGCTCTCATCTCCAACGCCACCGACGATGAGCTCATTCAGGGCCTGGCGGAGAGATCCGGCCTTCGAAAGTGGTTCGACATCAGTCTCAGTTCGGCTGGCGCGGGGCTCCGCAAGCCACACCCGGGCATCTTCCAGATGGTGCTGGAAAAGTGGGCGTTTCCACCCTCACAAGTGGTGATGGTCGGCGACACGCTCCGCTTCGACATCGCGGGTGCCCACAACGCTGGCTGCAAAGGCATCCTCGCGGCCTGGGATCTGTACCCTGACTACGATGCGGAAGGCGATCACGTCGTGCCTGACGCCGCGGCCGAGAGCCTGGTCCATCTTGTGGATCTGATTGCAGAGCTCAGCGAGCAATACTCGGCAGGGACCGCCTAGCGAGATGGCCATCAAGGCGGTCATCTTCGACCTGGGTGGGGTCTTGGTGCGCACCGAGTTCCCTGAAGTGCGGCACCAGTTGGAGTTGCAGCTAGGCTTCCAGCCTGGCTATGTGGACCGCACCATCTGGGGAAGCAAGGAGTGGGAATCAGCGCAGATCGGAACCCTGTCCTATGAGGAGTACTGGGAGCGCGTGGGTGCCACGCTGGGCCTGGCCACACCCCAGGAGATAGCAGATTTCCGGCGCCAGTACTTCTCAGGCGACCGGGTCGACCAGGAACTCGTCAGCCTCATCGAAGAACTCCGACCCCGCCATAAGATCGGACTGCTGAGCAACGCCCCCGACAGGCTGGAGAGCTGGCTGGAGAACGAGTGGGGGATCAAGCATCTCTTCGACGCCATCGTCTACTCGGCCCAGGTGGGAATGGTCAAGCCGGATCAGAGGATGTTCCAGCTCATCCTCGAGCAGTTGGCCGTTGAGCCTTCCGAGGCCCTGTTGATAGACGACTACCCTCGCAACGTAGAGGCCGCCCTCGCTCTGGGCATGGAGGCCATCCGTTTTACGAGTACCGAAGCCCTGAGAGATGACCTGCGGCAGTATCTTGTGCGGGGCACGGGGGACGGAGGCCCTTGAGGATCGACCTACACGTGCACACCTGCTGCTCCGAGGACTGCTGGGTTTCCTGGGAGGCGGTCACCGCAGCTGTGCTCGGAAGCCCGGTTGATGCCATCGCCGTGATGGACCACAACGAGATAGAAGGCGCTTTCCGACTGGCAAAGGAGGCGCCTTTTCCTGTCATTGTGGGCGAAGAAGTGGCGTCCGTGCAAGGTGAGATAGCAGGGCTCTTGCTTAAGGAGTGGATACCGCCGGGCCTTTCCATGTACGAGACGATGGCCCGCATCAAGGGGCAGGGCGGGCTGGTCTACGTGCCTCACCCCCTCGCCAGCGACGTGCCCAGTGCCGTCGGCCTGCGCAACCTGGAGACTATCCTCGACCAGGTGGACATCCTCGATGGCTTCAACGCCCGCATCCTGTGGCTAGCAGACAACATCGTTGCACAGGAGATCGCCCGCCAACACAGCATTCCCATCGCCGCCGGCAGCGACGCCCACTTCGCCAGGGAGATCGGCCGGGGTGGAGATGGACGATTTCATTGACCCCGAGAGCTTTCTGAGCAGCCTGCGCACAGGCCGCATCTTCGGCCGCCGCACCCCCTATCTCTGTAGCCTGGTCACCTGTGGCCTGTGGTACGTGGACAAGGCGCGTGAGACACTGGAACGCCTCGCTAGGCCGAGCAGCTCTTTACACCACTAGCGGTCCTCGCGGGCGACCCCGTGCCCACCCGCACCGGACTGCCGCAACTCCTCAGAACTGACTCCGCGGAGTCGTTGCCGAACCACCGCTCGCCCTGTGCGCTGACTCTGTGCTCTGACTCCACATTCGGTCGCCCATACACGCTTGACTTGACGGTGTACGCCCCCTATAATGAAACCGCACCGCCAGTCGAGCGTAACAGGTTGACCATAGCATGGAACTTCAGGCCATTCTGGACGACATCGGCGACGAGCGGAGGCCGCTCTCGCATGCCAGGCTCTACATGCTCTCCCACCTCAGCGGCGAGGAGCTTCAGTTCTTCGCCAAGCGCTGGACAGCGATCGGCACCACGCGGAGACGCGAGATTTTGAGTGCGCTGGTGGAGATCGCTGAAGCCAACATCACCGTGGACTTCGGCCGGATACTCCGGCTCGCACTCCGCGACGAGGATGGGGAAGTCCGTGCTCACGCTGTCGACGGGCTGTGGGAAGACGACAGCCCTGATTTGGTGGACACGTTCCTGGAGATGCTTTCTTCCGATCCCTCCATCGTTGTCCGGGCGGCAGCAGCCACGGGTCTGGGCCGCTTCGTGTTCATGGCAGAGCTGGAAGAACTGGACGAGGAACTGGGGCGCAGCATCGTACAAGCCCTGTGGAGGGTCATCGAAGATCCCACCGAGGCCCTGGAACCACGAAGGCGGGCCGTCGAAGCCATCAGCTTCTCAGGCGAAGAGGGTGTTCAGGGCCTGATCGAACAAGCGTACCGGAACCCAGTGGAGAAGATGCGCGTCAGCGCTGTTTTTTCCATGGGGCGGAGCGCCGACCGATCCTGGGGATCGACTGTGGTCGGCGAGCTGGGCAGCACCAACCCCGAGATGCGCTTCGAGGCCGCCAGGGCATGTGGCGAGCTCGAACTCAGGGAAGCAGTTCCTTCCTTGATCTCACTGATCGCCGATAGCGACAAAGAGGTACAGCAGGCCGCCATCTCCGCCCTGGGGAAGATCGGCGGGAGCGAGGCTCGCAGCGCGCTACGCATCTGCTGCGAAAGCGAAGACGAAGCCATCGCCGCAGCAGGAGACGAGGCCCTCGGCGAACTGGAACTGACCGCCGGCCTGTCTGACGTGTTCCTCAATGACGAAGAGGCCTAGCGGGGTACGAGGGTGATCCTGCTCTCCGTCCTCGTCGACATCGTCCTCCCCGTCTTCGTCATCATCGGCCTGGGGTTCGTTGCGGCACGGATGCTGACCATAGACGCTCACACCCTGTCGCGCGTGTCCCTCTACGTCCTGGCACCGGCCCTGGTCTACTCCAAGCTGGTCGCGACCACAGTCACCACCACCGACCTGGTGCAGATTGTTCTCTTCACCGTCGTGGGAACCCTCCTCGTCCTGGCCCTGTCTTGGGTGGTGGCCAGATTGCTGCGCCTGGATCAGTCCAAAGAGAGTGGCTTCATGCTCAGCAGTTCCTTCAACAACTGCGGCAACTACGGCCTGCCCCTGGTCCTCTTCGCCTTCGGCCAACAAGGGCTGGAGCGCGCCCTGATCTACTTCGTCACCAGTGCGTTTCTGGTCAATACCCTGGCGGTGTTCGTCGCCTCGCGCGGCAAAGCCAGGGTTACCACCTCGCTGTCCAACATCTTCAAGCTACCCATGATCTACGCCATCGCCGCCGCCTTCCTGGTCAGGTTGGGCAACGTCTCCGTGCCCGCCCTGCTCTCCAAGCCGGTGGGGATGGTGGGAGAGGCCACCATACCGGTGCTGTTGCTACTCCTGGGCGTGCAACTGGCGAGAAGCTCCTTTGGCCGGCAGATAGCTCTGATCTGCGCAGCAACAGTGGTCAAACTCGTAGGAGCAGCGGTGATAGGAATCGCCCTGGCTGCCGCCATGGGTCTGACGGGAGTCACCAGACAGACGTGCATCGTGGAGCACGCCACCCCTACCGGCGTGATGACCAGCATCCTGGCCATCGAGTTCGGGACCGAGCCGGAGTTGGCCACCGGCGTGATCTTCGCCTCCACTCTGGCCAGCATCGCCACCATGACTGTGCTCGTCAGCTGGCTCAGCTAGGTCCTCAGCCTGGCCGGCGCACCTGGCGGGGAAGCTACCATGCAGCAAGCCAGAAGGATCATCTTCTTCGACCTGGAGACTCAGAGGACCTTCGACGAGGTCGGTGGGCGGCACAACCTGGACCGGCTGGGCCTGGCCGTGGCGGTCACCTACGACTCGTGCACCGACGAATACCACGTCTACACCGAGGACCAGGCGCCAGAGTTGGTGGACGAACTGGCGGGCGCGGACCTGGTCGTCGGTTTCAACGTGCTGAGCTTCGATTACCCAGTCCTGAGGCCTTACACTGACTATCCACTGGAGACGCTCCCCACCGTGGACATGCTACGCGACGTACACCTGGTGTTAGGATTCCGGCTCTCCCTTCAGACCCTGGCCGAGGGTACCCTCGGTGTTGGGAAGTCTGCGGACGGCCTCCAGGCCGTCCGGTGGTTCCGTCAAGGAGAGCTGGAGAAGGTGATCGAGTACTGCCGGCGGGACGTGAAGATCACCAGAGAATTGTACGAGTTTGGCCGCGAGCACGGACACGTCCTCTACTGGGACCGCACAGGCCAGATGCGCAAGGTGCACGTCCACTGGTGACGGGTGCGCTCACCTCGGCCCGGCGGGCATCGCCAAGACCCCGGGAGTCTGCTATAATTCCGCAATCTGGATGGGAACATGCCCGAGTTCGAATCAGCCTACTTGAGACTGCTTCGCACAGGCGAACTCCAGCAGCGAGCAAAAGAGGCCCGCACTGTTCTGGAGGAATGCCGACTCTGCGGCGGTGAGTGCCGCGCCAACCGGCTGGACAGCGCCGAGGGCGCCGTGTGCCGTACCGGTGCCAAGGCAGTGGTCTCCAGTTTCAACGCCCACTTTGGCGAAGAAGACCCTCTCGTGGGCCAGCATGGATCGGGCACCATCTTCTTCGCCAACTGCAATCTCAAGTGCCAGTTCTGCCAGAACTACGAGATCAGCCAGCTAGGTGAGGGTAGAGAGGTCGAAGCAAAGGAACTGGCCGCCATGATGCTGCATCTCCAGGAGCGCGGCTGTCATAACATCAACTTCGTCAGCCCCACTCACGTTTTGCCGCAGATTCTGGAAGCGTTGCTGATGGCGGCCGAGCAGGGCCTTAAGGTGCCGCTGGTGCACAACACCGGCGGCTATGACAGTCTGGAAGCCTTGCGCCTGCTGGACGGCGTCGTGGACATCTACATGCCCGACATGAAATACGCTGACGAAGAAGCGGGGCGCAAGTACTCCAAAGTCAAGAACTACCCCTCCGTCAATCAGGCGGCGGTCAAGGAGATGCATAGACAAGTCGGGGACCTGGTGATGGACGACCGAGGCGTGGCCCAGCGAGGCCTCCTGGTCCGTCACCTCGTGCTGCCCCAGAATCTGGCAGGCACAGCCCAAATCGCCAGGTTCCTCGCTGAGGAGGTCTCACCTGATACCTATCTCAACGTCATGGCCCAATACAGACCCACGTACAAGGCACATGAGTACCCAGAGATCGACCGTGGCCCCAGCACACAGGAACTGCAGGATGCGGTGGACGTCGCTCTCCACGCCGGATTGACCCGACTGGACGAGAGGAAATCCCACCTTGTGTGGATGCTCAGGTAGGAGAAGGAGATGTCCACGCCGGCGCGGCTGTCTGCCATAGTACACGGAAGGGTGCAGGGGGTGTTCTTCCGAGATTTCGCTCGCACTCAGGCCATCGCCCTGGGCCTGACGGGTTACGTTCGCAACCTTCCTGACGGCACCGTGGAGACCGTGGCCGAGGGTGCCAGGGAGACCCTGGAGAGCCTCCTGGCGCAGCTGCGTGTAGGGCCGCCATCAGCCAGGGTTGACCGGGTGGAGGTCCAGTGGGGAGATCACCGCGGCGAGTTTGGCCGCTTCGAGGTGCGCTATAGATGAGAAGGGAACCCGGGAGGGTGGCATGGGTCGTCCTGCTCGCGGCCTTCGCCATCAACTGTACTCTGGTGGTGAGCATTCCCCTTGCTTTCCGCTGGTACCTCCTCAGCGCCACCGTCAGCCACGAAGCCACGCTCGAGGTGATCGCGGGCACGGTGCTCGTCTTTGAGCCGGGGAGGATTACTCCTAACGGCGTGACCAGCACCACCGTCATCCCCGAGGGCAGCAGAATACGCACCGATGCCTCCTCGAGGGCCTTCCTCACCTTCTTCGACAACAGTACAGCCACCCTGTCCTTCGACACCGATGCCAGGCTGGCCGCCATGCGTTCGCCCCGCTTCGGCTTCGGCACCACTCCCGACTCCCTTCACCTGTACATCGCTCAAGGGCAGGTGAACATCGGGGTTGCCCTGCCCGTCAACGGTCCCCGGGAGTTCCTGGCCACATCTCCTCACATGACCGCTGTGCTCGAGGACGGCAGCTATTCCCTCAAGGTCACCAGCGACAGCAGCCGCACCATTGTCCATCTGGGCACGGCCCAGGTCACCGCCCAGGGGAGTAGCGTGGCCCTCGAGCAGAGGGAGCGGACGACAGTGATAAAGGGCCAGCCACCCGAGGAACCAATAGCCGCTGCCCAGAACCTCCTCGTCAATGGGAGTTTCGTCGAGGACCTGTCCGTGGGATGGCAAGCGTACAACGAGCAGGGCGGAGACGGTGGCGACGTGAACGGCGAGATCTCCATCCTGGAGCTTCCGGACCCCACTTCACGGGCTGTCAAGTTCTCGCGCTTCGTAAGCGGGGGCAATCATTGCGAGACGGTCATCAGACAGGACCTGGATGAAGAGATATCCGATCTCGCCACCTCCATCAGCCTCTACCTGAAGGTCAGATTGGAGCACCAGAGTCTGTCGGGTGGAGGGTATCTCAGCTCTGAGTACCCACTCATGATCCGGCTGGAGTACGAGGACGTCTACGGGAGTGAGAGTCAGTGGACTCATGGCTTCTACTACCAGAACCAGGACAACAACCCCACCATGTACGGGGAGAGAATCCCGCGGAACGTCTGGTTCGACTACGCCAGCGGCAACATCCTGGAGACCATCTCTCCACGGCCGGCCCGGTTGAAATCCCTGCTCATCTATGCGTCGGGTTGGGATTACGAGAGTTCGGTCACGGACATCAGCCTGGTCGTAGAGTAGAACATCCGTGGCCGAGACCGTCACCCGGGAATGGATCGAGGGACAGCGGGCGTACAACTACCACCGTACGCCGGAGCGGAGCATCGAGAATCCCGAGGCCGCGCGTGCCTTCGTGGACGAAGTAGGCTTCTGCCACTTCTGGCCCATCAAGGGGGCAGAGCTGCCCAACCTCTTCCAGGCCATCGCTGGCCGCGCACGCCCCGTGCCCATGGAGCACGATGACCCCGATATCGACAGATGCTGGAGCTGGAAGGATGATGCCCTGGGGAAGCGCCAGTGGTACTACGGCAAGCTGTTGCGCCGGCGAGCGACGCTCGTCTCCCTGGAGAAACTCCCCCTCTTCTACGCCGCCAGCGAGAATCTGGGCGACCTGGACGACTATCTCGAGGAGTACAGCGCCGGCCAAATGACCGCCGAGGCCAAGTGGATCTGTGAGGCCCTGCTGGAGCAGGGCCCCCTCGATACCATCCAGCTCCGACAGAAAGCGGGACTGAGCAGTGGCGGCGCCAAGTCGCGCTTCGATCGCGCCCTGGTGGAGTTGCAGGCCGGCCTCAAGCTCCTGCCCATCGGCGTGGCCAGAGTCGGGCGCTGGCGCTACGCCTTCACCTACGAGCTGCTGCTCAGGCACTTCCCTGAGTTGTCAGAGCAGGCGCGCGTGATCAAGAGGTCCGAGGCCCAGCGCCGGCTGATCCGCCGCTACCTGGAGAACGTGGTGGCAGCGGACCGGGCGACGGTCAAAGGGGTGTTCCACGTCCTCAAATGGACTCCAGCAGAGCTGGAGAGAGCGATAGCAACCCTCCTGGAGGAGGGAGCCGCACGAGAGACACAGGTAGAAGGTATCCCCGAAGCGCAGCTCGTATCCCTGCGTTACCTGGGCCAAGAGCTTAGGCCATAAGAAGGAGCTAGATTATGGACTTCACCACGTTGGTAGAGAGCAGGTACAGCGTCCGGTCCTACAAGAGGAACCCCATAGGGAAAAAGAAGCTAGAGAAGGTGCTCCAAGCCATGCGCCTGGCGCCCACGGCCACCAACAACCAGGCCTTTCAGTTCATCGTGATCCACACTAAAGGCCGGGACGAGGAGCTGAGGCGCATCTACAACAAGAACTGGTTCGTTCAGGCCCCGGTGGTAGTCTGCGCGTGCGGTATCCCGGCAGAGAACTGGGTGCGTATGGACGGCAAGAACTACAACGACGTGGACGTGGCCATCGCCATGGATCACCTCATCCTGGCCGCCACCAACGAGGGTCTGGGCACCTGCTGGATCGGCGCTTTCGACGCTCAAGCCGCAAAGGAGGTACTGGGCCTGCCCGAGGGGGTGGAGCCCATCGCCTTGACCCCGCTGGGATATCCTGCCGGCGAGCCCAAGCCCAAGAAACGTAAGGAGCTATCGGAGTTGGTGCGCTATGAACGTTGGTAGGGCCAAGAGCGACCTGGCCAACGCTGCGGCCTACGGCGGTGAAAGTTGGTCGCCCCGCACTGCCGGACTACGTGAGGAGATCGGCACGGTCTGGAGCCACTGCGGCGTGAACACCGAGTGGTCGCCCCTCAAGTCCGTCCTGCTGCACCGGCCCGGCGCCGAGCTGGAGAAGCTGACTGATCCGGACGCCGTGCAGATGCTAGCCCCGCTGGACGCTGCCCGAGCCACGGAGCAGCACGACGCCCTGGCCCAGGCCTATCGGGACGCGGGGGTCGCTGTCCACTATGTCCAACCGGACGCCACTCCCTCCCCCAACCAGATGTTCGTCGCCGACCTGATGTTTATGACCCCGGAGGGGGCCATCGTGGGCCGGCCGGCCTCGACGGTGCGGGCCGGGGAGGAACGGTTCGTGGCCCGGCGGCTGGGAGCGCTGGGGATACCTATCCTGCGCTCCGTACGGGGGAAGGGCACCTTCGAAGGCGCCGATGCGGCGTGGATCGACCCGCACACGGTCCTTCTGGCCACGGGGCTGCGCACCAACGCCGAGGGCGCCCACCAGGTTTCCACCCTGCTGGAGGAGATGGGAATCGAGGTCGTCCGCGTGGGGCTATCCTACGGCACGATGCACCTCATGGGGCAGGTCAGGCTTGCCGATAGGGAGCTGGCCATCGCCTGGCCCGGGCGGGTGCCCTACGCCGCGGTGGAGGCGCTCCGCGACCGCGGCTACCAGGTCCTCTTCCTGCCCGACCTGGAGGAGGCGGTGAAGGGTTTCGCCCTCAACTTCGTAACCCTGAGCCCCAGGCGCATTCTTATGGCGGCCGGCAACCCCATCACCACGGCCTTCTACGAGCATGCCGGCATCGTCTGCCACCAGGTACAGGTGGACGAGCTCCTCAAGGCCGCGGGAGGCATCGGCTGTCTCACCGGCATCCTGGAAAGGGAGTTGATCGGCTGAGACAACCGGCCTGAGGGCCCGGCTTGTTCCACGTCTCTGAGCCAGATTGGACCGCAGGAGGAGATCCATGAGCGAGGAGAAGCCTTACGTTGTCTGCCTGACCTTCGACTTCGACGCCCTGAGTGTCTGGCTGGGCGGTTACCCCCGGGTGACACCGGCCATGCTCTCCCGAGGCGAGTACGGCGCCCGCGTAGCGGTGCCCCGTATCCTGCACCTTCTGGCCGAGCATCGCGTCCCGGCCACGTTCTTCGTCCCCGGCCACACCGCCGAGTCTTTTCCGGGCGCGGTGGAGGGCATCCTGTCCGCAGGCCACGAGGTGGCCCATCACGGTTACGGACACCAGGACCACAGCACCCAGACGCCCGACGAGGAGCGGCGCAGCCTGGAGCGGGCCCTGGCGGTCTTGGAGCGCTTCCTGGGCCACCCGCCCCTGGGCTACCGCTCGCCTTCGTGGGACTACAGCGAGGCCACCCTTCCTCTGCTCCTGGAACACGGCTTCTTGTATGACTCCAGCCTCTTCGCCGAGGACTTCCACCCCTACCACCCCAGGCTCGGCGACCGGGTAGGGGTAGAGGAACCGCTTCAGATGGGGGAAGAGGTGAGCATCTGGGAGTTCCCCGTGGACTTCTCCCTGGACGACTGGCCCCACTTCACCTTCAACTTCGACCCTCTGCGGGTGGGCCTTTCGGCGCCGTCCAAGGTCCTGGAGATCTGGACAGGTGACTTCGACTACCTGGTCGAGCACGAGAACAGCGGCGTGTTCACCGTCACCATGCACCCCCAGGTCATCGCGCGGGGCCACCGCATGGCCATGCTGGAGCGCTTCATGGAGCACGTGCTCTCCAACCCCTGGGCTCGGTTCGCCCGGATGGGGGATGTGGCGGAGGAGTTGGCGGCGGGGGCGGTGTACTAAGGCCACCCCACCGGCTCGGTCTGAGCCACCGGTGGGCTCATCCTGAGTGGGCGGAAGGCCATATCGAAGGGTGAGCCCGCGCACCGGGTGCTCCACAGACGGCGTGGATGGTGCTCTCAGCACCTCTTTCGGCACCCACAGGCGGCGAAGCACCGGCCCCACGGCGTTGCCCTACCGCTTCGTAGGGGCGGGTCTGAGACCCGCCCTCACCAACCCGCGTTCTACCAGCCCGCGCACTCCCCAGACCCATTTGACGCCATCGCTTCCGACACGTTTGCCGCCCATTGTGCATTCACTGTTGACACACGGTTCCAGTTGTTGTATAGTCCAGCACGCAGGTGCGGGGCGCGGCTGGATCATCGTGTTCCATGAAATGGACGAGGGCGGTTTCACGCTGCCCACAAACGTGATTGCCGAAAACCATCTGTGGGAGATAAGGGAATGAAGGGCCAAGGGCGAAGGCGAAAGGGTTGAAGGATGAACAGTACGAAGCATGAAACCGCAAACAGCGTGGTTCAGGGAATAGCCGGTATGCGACGGGAACTGAGTGAGCGGTTCACGGTGATTCGGATCGGCGTCTTCGGGTCTTTCGCCAGGGGAGATGAAGGTCCTGAAAGCGATGTGGACATTATTGTGGAATTGGCCGAGCCGACCTTCGATCACTACATGGATCTCAAATTCAGACTGGAAGAGGTTCTCCAACGTCCCGTGGACCTGGTCATGGCGGACACCGTGAAACACCGTCTCAAGCCCATCATCGAACAGGAGGTAGTCTATGCCTAGAGACCCTCGCCTGTACCTGGATGACATTCTGGAGGCAATAGGCCAAATCCAGGAATACACAGCATCTCTTGATTACGGTATGTTCGCACAGGACAGGAAGACCCAGGACGCTGTAGTGCGTAATCTTGAGATCATCGGCGAGGCAGCCGGTCGCTCTCCGTGTCATTCTGAGGAGCGCAGCGACGAAGAATCTAGATTCTTCGCTTCGCTCAGAATGACAGGGCAAGGTCAGGCTGCTTCTTGGCTCAGGTCGCCAGACCCCAGACCTCCGAGGTCCCAGCCGGCACCTTGACACTCTCTTGAGTAGGGAAGCATGGTAGCGGCTTCGATTGGCGATCGCATCTGCCGCGCCAAGGAGAGCCCCTAGGTCATTTATCGAGGTTAGGATGATGCTCGATTTCCCACCGCAGGGCGTGCTACTCGCCTTCACGCGCCAGGAGCGCGAGACGCTCCTGGACGACACCAGCGCTGTGCCACCTCATATCATCCACAAGATTGCCGCGGCGCCCTGGGAGGGCGATAGCGTGCGGGTCTGGCTCGACCTGGACGATCTCGAGGAACTGGTCGATGGCGTCTCCTGGGAGGTAAGCAACGCCACGTCCGAGCGGCGCGAGCAGTTGTTCCTGGACTTGTACGACCGTCTCGCCGCCAGCTTCGGCCAGGCCGTCGGCATCGACCTCGTAGGCGGCGACGGCCAGCCCATTCAGGAGCTGGTGAAGGGCTTTGTGGAGTTCATGGCGGACGAAAAGCGCCACGATCCAGAGTGGGTGAGAGAGGCGCTTGCCCGCCTGGTCGATGAGCAAAACCGACGCCCCCTGCCCGAACTGGGCGGCCTGTCGCCGGACCAGGCCTTCCTCTTGCACAATTGCGGCTGGTGGGCCGACCCGTTTCCCATCCGCCTGGAACCGGAGCTTTCCTTCGAGCAAGTGGGGCAGACGGAGTTCTTCCACAACGTGCGGGCCTTCCTCCAGGCGGTCGATGACTTCCAGGGCGCCCCGACCACGGCCAAGGGCAACCTCACCCGGGCCTTCGTGGCCCACATGCTGGAGCTTCTGACTCTGCCGCCCGGCTACCTGGAGATGATCCGGCAAGTGTGCAAAGTGATCAACGAGTCGGACGTGTGGCCCCTGCACATCGTGCGGGCGGTCTGCCAGGTCGGCGGGCTGGTGAGGAAGCGGAAGAAGCGCTTCTGGGTCACCCGCAAGGCCAGGGAGCTGCTCCAGGAAGATCGAGCCGGAGCGCTTTACCACTACCTCTTCGACACCATGTTCCGGCAGTTCAACCTCGCCTATCTCACGCGCGTGGACGAAGTCCCAGGCATCCAGGAGACCATTCCCTATGAGCTGTACCGCATCGGACAGCTTCCCCTCGGGCGGGACCATCAGATCGAGGGTCTGGTCCCCATGGTCTTCATGCCGGTGGTCTGCCAGGAGATTGCCATGTTTTCCTCGCAAGTGGACACTCCGGAGTGGCTGCTGGAGGACTTTCTCCTGCATCCGCTGGAGAGCTTCGGGCTGGTGGAGATCGTCGCGGGGAAACGCAAGCCGCCTTCCTTCTCCCGCGAGAACCAGGTGCGCAGGCTGCCGCTGTTCGACGCCTTCATCCGCTTCGAGCTCTGAAACGCGGAGTTATGGGAGCACGGCGTGAGGCGATGCGACCTGTTGGGCCCAGCGCCTGGGCGAACGATCCTCCTGTACAGGCGCCTTCTGCCTTCTAGGTGGTAGCGCGCTTTGTCTGCTCGGCGCCGGTCGCGCCACCGCCGGAGATATGGCTGTCATTCTGAGGAGCGCAGCGACGCCCGCCCTGAGCACAGTCGAAGGGAAGAATCTAGATTCTTCGCTCCGCTACTAGGAAACAATGGCCTTCCCCCAGTCTTGTGGAGAGGGAGATAAGCGAGATTCAGGCCGTTGATAGTAGAGGTCCTCATAGACCTCCGGGACGAGATAGTACAGGGACGAGTGTCGGCGAGTAGAATCTCATAGTGTGGTGTAGATTCTCGCTGTCGCCGGATTTGCAATCCGGCGGCCCAGGGCGGGATCACAGATCCCGCCTCAGCGGGAGATAGTACAGGGACGAGTGTCGGCGGAGTCCACGCGAAGGTTTCACCCTTGACCCAGCGCAAGTCCGCTTCGTACCCAATGAG
>JBAVWD010000426.1:0-5288 GCA_049697655.1 Anaerolineae bacterium
GGCCCTTTTGCTGAATCTGCGCAGGTTGTCGGCCATAAGGCACTCCTCTCCAAACGGTCTCGCAGAGCGCGGTATCACCGCACACACCTATTATACTGGATTCACCGGCGAAAGGCAACGAATCGGCGACTGGTGAGCATCGTCAGTCACCCAGACCCCCGCACCTCTCCTCCGAAGCACGGTTTGCTCTCGCAGTCCCACCCTCGCCGTGTCTCGGAGGAGCGTTCCGGAGGCCTGTGGTGCCGCGTAGGTCGGCAAGCTCGCTGGCTTGCCTGCCAGCCGCTCAACGGTCAACTCAGGATAGATGCAGCGACGGCACTCCCGCTGTGCCCCACGCCGTGCAGAGGACGCTTGACTCGTCAGCGCCGCGGGGATACACTCGTGGAAGGAGCAAACCGCGTGGACGGCAGAGTCCGCCGACAGCGGCCCTCTACCGCGCCGAAGGGAGTGACAACAGTGCAAGAGATTGTCGCCTCCTGTGGTCTCACCTGCACCAGATGCCCCGCCTATCTGGCCACGCAGAACGACAACGACGAGGAACGCAGGCGTGTGGCCGAGACGTGGTCACAGCAGTACAACTCAGACATCAAGCCTGAGGACATCAACTGCGACGGCTGTCTCCCAGGACATACGCAGTACTTCCACCATTGCTCGGAATGCGACATCCGAGCCTGCGGGGTCACTCGGCAAGTAGACAACTGTGCCTACTGCGACGACTACTCCTGTGAGAAACTGGAGCGCTTCTTGGGATTCGTTCCCGCCGCCAAGACCAAGTTGGACAGCATCCGGTCCGCACTCTAGCATCGGCAATTCATCACGCACCTGAACCTGTCCACGCGCAAGACACCCCGTCCACACTGTCACGGCGGCGAAGGAGGCGAAACTCACGCCAGAGATGATCGTCTGCCAGGGGATCGCTTGCGCCGAGTGCCCTGCCTTTCTTGCCACCCACGGCGGCGATTCGGGTGCACCCGAGAGTGCGGCAAAGGGGTGGGACAGCGAGCCGAGGCACCGCTGCACAACCGGTCACCATCGCCTCAACGCACGGAGTTGAGCCCACAACAAAGGGCTGCCCGCATCGGTGTTGACCCACCGGTGAGCAGCCCCAAGGTCGCCAGGTGAGGCCGCAGACGATTCTTGCCCTACTCCGGTAGCTTCTCGAAACGCCCCTCCAGCTTCTTCGCCACCTGAGGCATGGTGGTGTACTCCATCTCATCGAGAGGCAGACGGTGCGGCTCGAAGGGGCCGTGACGCCGCAGATACTCCCCGGCCACATTGGCCTTGCGGCGGGCTTCGTCGAAGCTCGGATCGTCGAACATGTCCCTCGGTCCGACGAGAGAACCATTACACAGCTGCCAGCCCAAGCAGACGACTCGCGGAGGCCCATCGAAGCGGCTGGGGTTGCTCTGCGGCACGGAAACCGGCATCAGCGGACCGTGGTGAGAACCCCTCATCCAACCTTCCACCAGATACGGAAAAGCGAACGGATCCAGGATCTCACCGACCGCGGGAAAAGCTCCCTGCGAACGCACCACAAGTACCGGATCATCCTTGCCGACGTACCGTGCGGCCAGCACACTCAAACGCTGCGTAGAGGACACGGCACCGACGTCGCCGCTGTCCCTGTGATAGACCGCCTTGATCATGTATCGCGCAGGAGCTCCCACGAAGACCAGCACGTTGTACAACTCATCCGGACAGTCGAAGAAGATCCTCTTACTCTCCATCACGTCATGGACTTCGAACCTGAAACCACCATGCAACACAGGCGAGATCACTAACCCGATGGTGGTGAAGGGATCTGCGAACATCTTCACCAGAGGCATGTTCCAGGCTCCAGCCGAGGTCTTGTCAGCCATGAAAATGAGTAGTGGCTCCGAGACCCTCTCCTCGAACTCCATCTCGGCCACACCTGGTCCCATCCCCTTGACGTTTCCCGAGAAGGCGTCGCTGAGCAGGTCTTGCCCCGCGCCGTACAGTTTCAGGCTCTTGGCCACGTTGGCGGCAGCCTCAAGCGTATTCCAGGCCAGTTGGTGGATCTGAGGGTTGTCCACACCGACGCGGTGGGTCATGATCAGTTCCAGGTCGTCGCCCACGCGGGTGACGTGGAAGTCGATCAGCGCGCCCTCTCGCTTGGCACTTTCCAGTTTCTCTTGCGCTTCCTCCATCAGCGAGGATGCACGCTGGAGTGACCTACGAACCCACCGACATCAGCCTTGATCACGCTCACGGTAACCTTTTCAGCCATTTCTGTTCCTTTCCACCCCACCCTCTCAGTGACAGTCCCTGAAACAACTAGAAGGGAGGGCCTCGGCCCCCCCTTGTCTTGTACTTAGCACTGCCGGTCGCTAGCTTCCCGAGCGCACCAGTTGGAATACAATGTCCAGGTGGTCATGTGGTGTCCCCGCCAAATGGCCCCAGTTCCTAGCCACGTCTGACGGATACTCGCAGATCACCCGGATGGTGTGGGGCCCGCCCACGTGCGCGTCATAAATGTAGGAGCCCATGCCGAGGGCGAACCCAACCTTGCCCTCACCGTTCGTGGTCTGCAACACTTCCTCTCCAGGCCAGTCGAAACGCAGGGTCATGCTGGGGATGGGGTTACCGCTCTCGTCCAGAAGCCATACATCGACATTGGCCGGACCTGACCTCTCCCTCAGCTCGACGATACGGAAGCAAGCCCCTCCACTCGGCTGGGCGAACTCTATCCAGCCCCCATATTTCTGATTGGCCCAGTCCAGGTCTCGCGGTCGCCCATCCATATCGAAGACCCTCACTGTCGGTGCGGCAGGCCTTCCCGCGCCCATCACATTGGCAGCCGCCTGCACCGTCGGTGTGCTGGTCGGAGCCCTGCGTGTGGCCGTGGGCGGCACGGAGGTCGGTATCGGGGTCGGGGGCTCGGCAGTGGGCGTCTCCGTGGGTACTACCGCCAGGATCACCGCTCCCTCAGCGCCTCCCGCCTCGCCGGGCAGCGGCGCATTCGGCTCAGCCGGCTCAGTCAGGGTCTGCGTAGCTGTAGGCTCAGGTGTTTCTACCATCCGCACAGGTGCCTCTTCCTCCACCGCCATCTGCGTGGGTGTCGGCGACTGGAAGACCGCCATCAAATCGTCTTTCTCTAAGGATATAGCGGAGATCACCGTCGCAGGGAGGGTTATCCCACACAACCACAGAATCAGAAAACCGACCACCGCCAGCCGGAGCTTCACTCCGGCGCTACGGCTCACCAGCCACATGGCAGAACCGCGCAGGCTGTTCGCCAGATTCTCCGTCGTCCGCGGCTTTGTGGGCTCCTTCGCCTTCGGCTTCACCGGAGGCCGGAGGCGAACTGCCTCCTTCGGCTTGGAGGGCGGCTCCGCAGCCATTGCTCCAGCCTCCAGCCGGTCACTCAGTGCCCTGCTGATGGCCAGGACAAAACGCGGGTACTTGTGCGCCAGCTCATCGAAGTCTCCCTTCTCGAGGGCCCAGAGTTGCAGATCGCTGGCAGCGCGAGCGGTGTCGGGGCGAGGCTTGCCTGTCAGCAAGGCCGTCTCGCCAACAAGGAGGCCTGCTCCCAGCTGCGCCACCGCTCCGCGTCCGTCCGCAGTGACGGTGCGCACCTCCACCTGGCCGGACTCGATGAAGTACATTCTGTCCCCAGGGTCTCCCTGGGAGAACAGCACGTCCCCGGATGCCACCTCCACCGGCTGTAGTCGCCGGGTAACGTCCTCCAGCTCGGTCTGAGTGAGTTCGGCCAGAAGAGGAAGCTCCCGCATCCGGGTGGGGGTCGCTCTGGGACGAGCCTCCTGGAAACCCGCCCTCAGGCGTTCGGATAGCACTTTGCCCAGGGCGACACTGATCGCTGGATGCTCCACCATCAACTCGTCGTAGTCATTCTTGTAGAGCACCCAAAGGTTGGTGTCGGTCATGGCCAGGGCTTTGACAGAGCGGGTCTTGCCGGTCAACAGTGCCATCTCTCCGAAAGAATCGCCCGCCTCCAACCAGGCCACGGTCGAATCTCCGGCTGGCGTTTCCGCCGCCAGCTTCACCTCTCCGACCTCGATCACGTAGAAACTGTCACCGGGGTCTCCTTCGGAGAAGACCAATTCTCCCTGTGGATAGTGCTGGAGGACCAGCCTCTGACCTACCCTGGACAACACATCAGGGGGTAGATCGGAGAAGAGCGCGATTGTCTCCAGCCGCTCTTCTGCCATGGCCCGGTCCTCAGGGCTCAGATGCTCGCTCAGCGCCCTCGATAGGGCCTGGCGGATGAGAGGGAACTCAGCCACCAACTCATCGAAGTCAGAACGATGGAGGGCCCACAGGATCACCTCGCTGCTGGCCCGGTAGGTGGCTGCGTAGGGCTTGTTGGCCAGCAAGGCCATCTCCCCCACCAGGTCACCTTCCCTCAGAGGCGCTGGCACTTCGTCGCTCTCTGCGGCCAGGACCACCTCTATCTCTCCGGACTCGACGATGTACATCGCCTCGCCTGGCTCGCCGAGCCAGCAGATAGTGTCGCCTCGCTGGAACGTCTTGATCTCTAGCTTCTCCGCCAGCCCCAGCAAGCTCGCCCTCGAGAGCTGGGTGAAGAAGGGAATCCCCGGCAGTCGATACTCCGCCAGATAGTCGGTCACGTGACCGACTTTGGAGCCCAAGGCAAGGCTCAACTTGATGCCTATGGCCGGCTCCCTGGATACGAGTTCCTTGAACTCCGACTTGCCCAGAGCCCAAAGCTTGACCTCAGAGGCCGCTTCCGCCGTGGTGGAGTATGGCCTCTCGAGCAAGAAATCCACGTCTCCCAGGAGGCTGCCCGGCCCGAGGTTGGCCAGTAAGGCCTTCCTGCCATCTTGCTCGGAAAAGATGCTCACCCAGCCCGAATCCACGAAGTACATGGCTTCGCTGGGCGCGCCCTCTAAGACGATGCTCTGCCCCTTCTGGCAGGACTTGGGCTGCATCTCGGCGGTGATGCTGCGCCTCTCTTGCTCCGTCAGGGCTGAAAAGAGAGGCGATTCGAGATGCCATTTCTCCATATTTTTTCCCTTTCACCTCCGAACGTGGCTCGAACGGAGAGGTATTCCTGGCAAAACACAACCTATTATATCACCCCCTCCCAGGATGTCAAATCGGCCCTCCCTGCCGGGAGGACGACATTCACGTTGCCGATTGCAGGCCCTGGCCACCGTCCACGGAACAGAGGCGCAAGCAACTGTTGCCGCTCTGACGCCATTCGCGGCCTACGAACCGTGGTGTTGTAATGCCACACCACCGTTCGTATAATCCAGGTCGCGTATGGCCCACGTTGTACGCCGTGC
>JBAVWD010000427.1:0-3027 GCA_049697655.1 Anaerolineae bacterium
GTATGGAGAGCTCTGCGAGCTTCTCGTCGCTGAAATCGTAGACGTTCTCCTCGACAGGCGGGGGAGGCATCAGCTTCTGGTGAACGCCATCCAGTCCGGTTTTCAGCATAGCCGCGTATGCAAGGTACGGGTTGCAGCTGGGGTCGGGGCACCGGAGCTCCAGACGCGTCCGTTCGTGGCGGTCATTAGAGTATTTGGGGACTCGGATGAGGGCTGAACGATTGACCTGACCCCAGCAGACGTACGCTGGGGCCTCGTAACCAGGGACCAAACGTTTGTAGGAGTTGACGGTGGGCGCGACGATAGCGGCCAGTGGCCGAGCGTGTTGCATCTGACCAGCGAGAAAGTGGTAGGCCAGAGGCGACAACCGGTATTTGTCGCCAGCATCGAAGAACGCGTTGCTTCCACGGGAGTCGAATAGGCTCTGGTGAGTATGCATCCCCGAACCGTTCATACCGTAGATGGGCTTGGGCATGAAGGTGGCATACAGGCCGTGCTCCTGCGCAACCGCCTTGACCACGTACTTGAAGGTCATGCAGTTGTCTGCGCTGGTGAGCGCATCAGCATAGCGGAAGTTGATCTCATGCTGGCCCGACGCGACCTCGTGATGGGCCCTTTCCACCGTGATGCCCATCGCCTCTAGTGCGGAGATGATATCCTGACGGACATCCGAGGCCAGGTCGCGGGGGGAGAAGTCGAAGTAGCTGGCCACGTCGTGGGGCACCGGTGCCCTGCTTGGTCTGTCATCCCGCATGGTGAAGAGGAAGAACTCCAGTTCGGAGCTGACTTGATAGGTGTAACCCATTTCTAGGCACTCGGCTACGGCCGACCTGAGCACGAACCGTGGGTCCCCGGGAAAGGCCTGCCCGTCCGGCTGCAATACGTCGCAGATGAGGCGGGCGATTCGCTGCTCCGGTGGCGACCAGGGCAGGACCTGATACGTGTTAGGATCGGGCAGGAGGTACATGTCGCTCTCGCAGATGCGGGTGAACCCTTCCACGGACGACCCATCAAACCACACGCCTTCTTCGAGAGAAACGCCAAGTTCCGAGATGGGGATGGTCACGTTCTTGATGGTGCCCATCACGTCCGTGAACTGGAGGCTGACGAACTTGACCCCTGCCTGCTCCGCCCGTTCGATTACCCCAAAGCTGTCCTTCTCCATGACCCTCACCTCCATCGGCTGATTTGGTGCATTTTACCACACGTCCTCAAGCCAGTCAATCTCGTGAGGAAAGCGGAGCGCCAAAAGAGGTTCCTTGCCACAGAGCCCTTCGTCAGTTGCACCACATCATATGCCTGGGGTGTATCCTGAGCGCCCGACGCAAGCCGGCGCCCCGTGAGCTGCTGCTTGCTGGCACGTTTCAGCGAAGACTATAATGGTCTGGGTGTTGAAGGACCGAGGTGGAGAGCATTGCTGGCAGATAAGAGACTGGATCGGAGTCTGGCCGTCGGGGCGACCGCCTTGTGCAGCCTAGTCGTGGCTGCGGCGGTCCTTTCCTTCCTCCGGCATGCCTGTGGCGTCATGCCGTTCCCGTACGAACTGGCCGCCGGTGAGGAGCTACTCCTGAGGGATGCGGTGCACATCCTCTGCGGGCAGCCTGTGTACGCCGACGTCAACGACTTCCCCTTCCTCGTCTCCAACTACCCACCTCTGTTTGCCCTGATCTCTTCGCTGCTGATTCCAGTGGCGGGCCTGAGCCTCACCACGACCAGAGTGATCAGTCTACTCTCCACTTTGCTTTGCGCCTCCCTGATTGGCGCCATAGCCTATCAAGGGAGCCGGGCGAAGGTGTCGAGCGCGATGTGCGGGGCAGTCTTTCTGGGCTCTACTTTTGTCTACCAGTGGGGGGCCTGGGGACGGGTCGATTCCACGGCCATCCTCCTCTCCTTGCTGGCGATCCTTGCCGCCCAACGGTGGGAGAACTGGCGGGGCATCACGCTGGCCACCCTCTTCTGTCTCCTGTCCCTCTACACCAAACAGACGCAGTGGGCTGCCTCCCTGGCGATCTTCGTTTGGCTGCTCTACAAGCGGCATGGGCGGCGCGCGCTGGGGTTCGCCCTGTTGCTGGGAGGAGTGGGGGGCCTGATCTTCCTGGGCCTGAACGCTCTCACGTCAGGCGAGATCCTGCGGCACCTGGTGCTCTACAACACTCTGTCGTACTCGCCCAGGGCCTTTCTTGGCTACTGGCGTGCGTTCGGTGTGACCCACGGGGTCCTGGCCGGGATCGCCGTCGTGTACGTGGTCACGTCGTTGGCCAGGAGACGGCTCACACTGCCTGTCGTGTACTTCGCGGCTGTCACCGTGCTGACCGTGGCGGTGGGACGCGCCGGGGCCAGTAGCAATTACTTCCTGGAGTTGATCGCGGCCTCGCTGATCCTCTGCGGCTTGCTCTGGGGGGAGTTGTCCAAACAAGGGGGCTACTCCTCCGCTGTGGTGCCGGTGGCCTTGGTGGTACAGTTGCTGTGGTTCAGGGCCTTTCCGCATTCTCCGCTCAGGGCCTACTACGATCCACTGGCCTCCTTCGGCTACACTCCGCAGGCGTCAGATGCGCAGAGCTGTGAGCGAATAGATGACTACGTGGCCGAGGCCGGAGGGGAGATCTTGACCGAGGGAGGAGGCTTCGCCCTGAAGAACGGCAAGGAGTTATACGGCAGCCCGTGGCTCCTCGGTGCCCTGGAGACGACGGGACTCGTGGACGAAGGCCTTCTCAGGCTGGAGGAAGCCCTGGGGCAGCGTCGCTTCTCCCTGGTGATCCTCACCTGGCAGTCGTATCCGCCGCGCATCCTCGATGCCGTCTGGGCCAACTACGAACGCGTGGACACAGTGGACTGTGTTTTCAGATACGAGATCTTCGTGCCCCGAGAGTCCGCCTAGCCCAGCGTCTTGGCGGTGTAGGCCAAGGCCTGCTCCAGATCGGCGATGAGGTCCTCGGTGTCCTCGATGCCCACCGAATAGCGCACCAGGCTCTCCGGTATGCCCAATGTCTCGCGCTCCTGAGCGGTACACTCCACGTGGCTGGTGGT
>JBAVWD010000428.1:0-16747 GCA_049697655.1 Anaerolineae bacterium
CTGGAGGAGTGTCGTATTCCTGCGGACCATCTCTTCGGCCAGGAGGGCACGGGCTCTCGAAACCTCGAGGCACTATTGGCGGAGATCCGGATCATGATGGGCTCTCTCAGCATCGGGCTGGGCCGCGCTGCTCTGGACGCAGCTGTGAGATACTCCCAGGAGAGGATACAGTTCGGGCGCCCCATCGCCAGCTTCCAGGCGATCTCTCACAGGCTGGCGGACATGGCCACCCAGTTGGAGGCAGCGCGGCTGATGGTGTATCGTGCGGCGTCGCTTCTCGACCGGGGAGTGCGCGACATGAAGCTGGCGTCCATGGCCAAGCTATTCGCCTCAGAGATGGCCAATCAGGTGGCAGACGGGGCATCCCGGGTGTTCGCCAGCTACGGCTTGGCGGCGGAGTATCCAGTGCAGCGTTACTTCCGCGATGCGCGGTTCCTGTTGCTTGGAGGAGGAACGTCAGAGGTGCTGCGCGGCATCATCGCGCGCCAAATGGGATTGTGAGGTCGGGCACAAAGCCAGGGACGGTATCAGCGTCGAAGGGAGTTGAGGAGCGATGGATTTCAACTTTACCCCCGAACAGGAACTCTTCCGCCAGAGCGTGAGGGAGTTCGGAGACAGGTATGTCAGACCCCGCATCAAGGAAATGGAGGACGACAAGGACGTCCCTAGGGACTTGCTGGAGCGGATAGCCAAGCAAGGCTTCTATGGCCTACGCTACGCAGAGGAGTGGGGTGGCGAGGGAGGCGATAACGTGATGTTCGCCATCCTCAACGAGGAACTGGCTCGCTGCTACATGAGTGTGGCAGCCAGAGTGATGATGCAGTGTCTGATGGGCACGGAGTTCATCAACCTGTGTGGTACTGAGCAGCAGAAACGCGACTACCTGGTCCCGGCCATCAGGGGCGAGAAGTACGGAACCATGTGCATGACCGAACCAGCTGGCGGGACCGACCTGGGTGCCATGGAAACGACCGCCGTGCGAGACGGGGATGAGTACGTGATCAATGGTCAGAAAAGCTGGATCACGGGCGCTCACGCGGTGGACTTCTACACCGTAGCTGCCAAGACAGACCCCGATGCCGGGTTCAGGGGAGTTGATCTTTTCCTGGTGGATAGGGACAGTCCGGGTGTGGAGGTGGGCAAGAAGATCGACAAACTGATCGCCTTCGCCTCGGGATGCTATGACCTGTACTTCCATGAGGTGCGGGTCCCTACGGATCACCTATTCGGCGGTGAGGAGGGCCAGGGGTTCGCGTTGCTGCGGAACATACTCAACGATATCCGGGTCCACACCGCCGCGCTGGGGCTGGGAATAGCCCAGGCTGCGTACGAGGAATCGCTGGAGTACGCCAAGCAGAGAGTGGCATACGGACGGCCCATCATCAAGTGGCAGGCCATACAACACGATTTGGCCAAGATGAGGGTCGACATAGATGCGGCCAAGTTGATGATCTACTACGCTGCCTGGCGGATGGACCGGGGTTTGCCGGTTAACATAGAGGCAGCCACGTGCAAGTACTTCATCACCGAGGCGGTGCTGCGCATCGTCGATGATGCAACCCGCATCTTCGGTGCCTATGGTGCCGCCATGGACATGAATATCCAGAGGTACTTCCGCGATGCCAGGTGGCTCCTTTACGGGGCGGGCACTCAAACCATTATCCTCAATATCATTGCGGCTGAGATAGACAAAGAGTAAGGGGAGGGATTGGCGATGCAGCTGCCTAGCTTCCAGCATCTGCAACCCGGTTCACTGGACGAGGCCTTGGGTTTTTTGGCCGAGTATGGCGAGCGGGCCAGGGTCATCGCGGGGGGCACAGAGCTGCTGGTGTCCATGAAGCAGAGGTTGCTCGTCCCTGAGTACCTGGTGAATCTCAAGGCGCTTCCAGAACTGGACTACATCCGTCAGTACGACGGAGGTCTGCGCATAGGAGCCCTCACCACGCTGTCTGCCCTCATACGGTCCTCTGCGGTAGGGGAGCGCTTCCCCATTCTGGCCCAGGCGGCGAGGATGGTGTCTGCGCCGCCCCTTCAGGAGATGGGCACTGTGGGGGGCAACCTCTGCCTGAACACCAGGTGTTTTTACTACAATCAGTCGTCGTTCTGGCGGCAGACTCGAGGGGCGTGCTACAAGACCGGTGGCGACGTGTGTCATGTCGTAGAAGGCGGGAAACGGTGTTTCTCCACCTACCAGGGGGACATGGCGCCAGCTCTCATCGCGCTGGGCGCCACTGTGGAAGTTGTCAGGAAGGGGGGTCAGCGAGAGATCCCTCTTGCTGAGCTGTACACCGGAAAGGGCAAACGGCCTGTGGCGCTGGAGCCGAATGAGATTGTGGTGGAGCTGCGGGTGCCAGTCTCCATGGCCGGCGCAGGGGGAGACTACCAGAAGTTGCGCTATCGGGGGTCTATGGACTTCCCTCTTGCTGGCGTGGCGGCAGTGCTGAGTAGGAATGGCTCAGGCGCCTGTGCAAGAGCCAGGGTCGTACTGACGGCTGTCGGCACTGGCCCGGTCGTGGTGGATGAGGCCACCAGGCTTCTCGAAGGCCAGCAAGTGAACGAGAAGTTGGTCGCACAGGCCGCCGATGCTGCCTATGAGGCGGCCCGCCCAGTCGACAACGTGGGTAGTGACGCATCGTACAGGAGGAAGATGGTACGAGTACTCACCCGCAGGGCGATGGTGAATGCGTGGGGGAAGGAGTAGGCCATGGAGAAGCGGCTTGTCCGGCTGAAGGTCAACGGTGAGGAGCGCGATGTCGCAGTCTCGCCCAACGAGACCCTGGCTGAGGTACTGCGGGAGAGGCTGGAGCTGACGGGAACGAAGATGGGATGCGGCGAGGGAGCCTGCGGAACATGCACGGTGCTGTTGGACGGAAAGCCGGTGCGCTCGTGCCTGACTCTGGCGGTCGAGGTTCAGGATAGGGAGATAGTGACCATCGAAGGCCTGTCACAGGGGGCGGAACTCCATCCTGTGCAGAAGGCCTTCATCGAACATGGGGCCATTCAGTGCGGTTTCTGTAGTCCAGCTATGATCCTGACGAGCAAGGCCCTCCTAGATGAGAACCCTCAGCCAGCCGAGGAAGAGGTCAGGCGTGCCATCTCTGGCGTGGTGTGTCGCTGTACCGGCTATGCGAAGATCGTCGAAGCGATCTTGGCGGCGTCGGATAGTATGTAAGGGGAGAGGGTGCACAATGACAGAACATGAGCTCGTAGGCCGGCGTGTGGTCAGGATCGATTCGCTAGCCAAGGCGACCGGAGAGGCCAGATATACCGCCGACTTGACCCTTCCCCGGATGCTTCAGGCAAAGGTGCTGAGGAGCCCACATGCCCATGCCCGGATCCTGCACGTCGACACCAGCAAGGCCGAGAAGCTGAGAGGTGTCAAGGCGGTCGTCACCGGGAAGGATGCAGCCGGCGTGAAGTGGGGGGTGTTCAGCTACACTCGCGATCATGAGTTGCTGCCAGCGAACAAGGTCCGGTACATCGGTGAAGACGTAGCGGCTGTGGCGGCGGAGGACGAGGAGACTGCGCTGGAGGCTCTGGAGTTGATCGAGGTGGAGTACGAAGTGCTGCCTGCCGTGTTCGATCCTCTGGAGGCCATGAAGGAAGGCGCTCCGCAGATCCACGACCACGCCGAGCACAACGTGAACATCCACGTGCCCATCGAGGTGGGCGACGTGGACCGGGCGTTTGAGGAGGCGTACTACGTCAGAGAGGATCGCTTCGTCGACACGGAGTACACTTATTGTCAGACCGAACCCTACGCCGTGCTGGCCAGTTATGATAGCGCAGGCAATCTAGAGATCTGGACCCCCAATGCTTCTCCGCACACGAAGGCCAAGGCATTGGCCAACCTGCTGGAGAAACCGTTGAGCAAGGTTAAGGTGCGGAGGGTGTTTACGGGCGGAGCCTTCGGCGGCCGATCGGACATCTTCCCTGGTGAGTTCATCGCCGCCCTCCTCTCCATGAAAGCCGGCAGGCCGGTCAAGATGGTATATACCAGAGAAGAGAGCTTCACCAGCGTTAGGCAGGCGCACTCGATGGTGGTGGATGTCAAGACCGGAGTGGCGAAGGATGGGCGCCTTCTGGCCAGTGAGATCAAGCTCGTCCTGGACGGGGGTGCCTACAGCAGTACAGGACCTATCGCCACCTCGGTGCCTTTCCTGGTCTGGGAGGAGACGTATCGCCTGCCCAACGCGCGCTTCAATGGGTATCGGGTCTATACCAACAAGCCGGTGAGAGGTATGTATCGCTGCCACGGCCGGGCCTTTCACGGCGGGCTCGGTATGCAACTGGACATGATCGCCGAGGAACTGGGTATCGATCCACTGGAGATACAGCTCAAGAATGCGCTCAAGGCAGGCGAGACCCAGGCCACAGGATCTAGAATCACCAGTTGCGGCCTCAGCGAGGCGTTGGAGATGGTCGCTAAGAAGTCGGGATGGAAGGAGAAGCGAGGCAAGTTGCCCTATGGTAAGGGCATCGGCATGGGCGCCAACGGCATGATGGTGGGATTCCCCATGGGGATACGCGGCGGATCCGCGGCCATCATCAAGTTCAACGAGGACGGCGGGGTCACGCTCATCTCGGGCGTGGTGGACAACGGTCAGGGCAACGAGAGCATGGTTGTCCAGATCGCCGCTGACGTGCTGGGCCTAAAGATGGAGAACATCAATCTGGTGTCCGCTGACTCTGAGGTCACACCGTTGGACCAGGGGGCGTATTCCCAGGCCTCCACTTTCGTCTCGGGGAACGCGGCCAGGGCTGCGGCGATGGATGCCAGGAAGCAGATACTGAACATCGCCTCGGACATGTTGGATGCCACCCCGGCGCAACTGGACGTGAAGGATGGCAAGGTCTTCGTCAAGGAAAGGCCGGAGTGGAACGTTTGGCTGGGCAAGGTCATACGCAAGGCCCTCATCGACAATACCCCGGTGGTGGGGCGTGGATCATACATGCCGCAGGTCGATCAGAGTAGGGAGTGGGTAAGCAACCCCAAAGGACAGCACGCCGGGACCTTCAGCTTTGGTGCGGCTGTGGCTGAGGTGGAGGTCGATACGGAGACTGGACAGGTGAGGGTGACCAATGTCACCGGGGCGCACGATTGCGGCTTCGCCATCAATCCCATGGCGGTGGAAGGCCAACTGGAGGGATCTGTGGCCTCCGGCGGTGTGGGGGCCACCCTGCTGGAGGAACACAGCTGGGACGGCGGGCAAATGCTAAACGCCACGATGCTGGAGTACAAGGTGCCTCTCTCCGTGGACATGCCACAGATCACACCCATCATCGTGGAGACCGTGGACCCTGAGGGCCCCTTCGGCGCCAAGGAAGCCGGGCTTTGGGGTTCCATGAACATGTTCCAGGCTATCGGCAACGCCGTCTATGATGCCGTGGGCGTCTGGATCAAGGAGTTCCCTATCACTCCAGACAAGGTGCTCAGGGCACTCGAGGAGAAGGAACGAGGGTCATGAAGCTCAACGCCATCGACCACCTGTGTTTCGCTGTACAGGACCTGGACGAAGCCCGGACACGGTACGAGGAGGACCTGGGACTGGAGCTGGATGGCCTCTATGTGTCCCAGAGTGAGAGAATCCGCGTGGCCCGCTACTACGTCGGGGGAGTGGCTCTGGAACTGATAGCGCCTACCTCCGCCGACAGTGAGGTGGCCAAGTTTCTCAGAAAGCGCGGGGAAGGCTTCTACCTCATCTCCTACAGGGTTGACGACGTGGATGCTGCCCTGGCTGAGTTGAAGGCCAAGGGGGTGACCACTATCGACCACCGTCCCCGTCGCTTGAAGGGCAATCGGTACGCCTTCATCCATTCTCCCAGGCAGCTCTCGGGTGTCCTGACGGAGGTGCTAGATGGGGAGTTCGACTACGACGAGGGGGAGCATGGTCAAGAAGCCGATTAGAGTACTGGTCGCCAAGCCCGGCCTTGATGGCCACGATCGCGGAGCCAAGGTGGTCGCCCATGCTCTGCGGGATGCTGGGATGGAAGTCATCTACACCGGCCTTCACCAGACGGTGGAGCAGATAGTCGAAGCAGCCCTGCAAGAAGATGTGGACGTGATCGGCCTCTCCATACTCTCGGGGGCGCACCTGCCCCTCACCGAGAAGCTGATGGACTTGCTGAGAGAGAAGGGTCTAGAGAGCCTCCTGGTTGTGGTCGGGGGCAATGTGCCTCGCAGGGATGTGGAGAAGCTGGAAGCCCTGGGAGTGGCTGGGGTCTTCCGCACCGGCTCTCACTTTGAGGACATCGTCAACTTCATCGAAGAGAGGGTCGCCCGTTGAGGCTGCACACGGCGACATGCGGAGGCGCTGGTCCATGGTGCGCAGCCCTCACGCTGACCATGTTGGTGTTCGCTGCTTTTCTTGAGCCGCGCCGTCCGTGGCCAAGTGACGCGTGTGCGGACTCTGGGGATGCGAGGGCGGCTATGCATGACGAGGGGAAAGGCCTTGGCGGCTAGAGACTGCGGCCTTCTTCTGGTGCCCCTGGCTCAGTCGGCGCTGACTCCCCGTGTTTACCTGGCGCTCTCGAAGCGGTATCCCACGCCGGTCTCGGTCTGAATGTATTTGGGGTTCTTGGGGTCTTCCTCAAGCTTCTGTCTAAGGTGCCAGATGTACACCCTCACGTAGTCCACGTCGTCTTGATACTCCCATCCCCAGACATTCTGCAGTATCTGGCTGAAGCTGAGGGCGCGACCGGCGTTCTGCACCAGATATGCCAGGAGTCGGTATTCGGTCGGGGTGAGCTTCACAATCTCACCCCGGACAGTCACGCGGCGCTCCTTGAGGTCCACGGTGAGGTAGTCATCGGCGTAGGTGGTGGACTCCGAGTAGTCCACAGGCGGTAGGGCCGCCCGGCGAAGGACAGCTCGGGCGTGAGCCACCAGTACTTTGATGCTGAAGGGCTTGGTTAGGTAGTCGTCGGCACCGTATTCCAGACCCCGAATCACGTCCTCGTCCTGCCCTCGTGCCGTCAGCATCACGATGGGCACGTCTGAGACCTCCCGGATGCGGCGACAGGTCTCCCAACCGTCCATTCGGGGCATCATGATGTCCAAGATGACCAGGTCTGGGTGATGGGCAAAGAACTGCCGCAGCGCTTCCTTGCCATCGCTCGCGCAGTGGACCTCATAGTCCTCCCTGGCAAACGTGTATTCGATCAAGGGGAGCAGTGCCGGGTCGTCATCGACGACCAGGACCTTGGTTTTCTCCATTCGCTCGACCGTACCTCGCTCAGCATGCCTCGAGTTACAGACAAATGATACAGCAACAGAACCGCGAAGGCAAAGCGGGCTCGAGAATAGTGCCCTCGGTGCGCCTTTGAAACGCAGTCGGGGATTCCGCGGGCGCAGGACTTCATTGAACCCCCTACGCGAGTTGGCCTAGGGTCCAGCGTGAGTCGACACGCCTGAGCACTAGGCCAATCTCTGGGATCCGGTTTTCACGCCGTGCTCTCCTTTCGGTCCCATTCCAGATCATTTGGGCCAGAATCCAGACCGGCCTCATGGCCCCGGAGTTACACCGTCCGGTACTTTGTTCCCATTGACAGAAGTGCAGTCAATGTAGTATAATCCGGTTAGAACGTTGTCAAACTGCACAATACATATCGGATCACAGCGACAAAGGCAAACCCATCGAAAGGTGGGGACGCAAAGCTATGGGTCTAAGGCCCCGTAGGTGGGGCGATGATCGCCAGGCTCCCGTAAGTGACCTGCACTCGGAAGGCAGCTATTCCGTTCTTGCCCTGCAGGCTTGGTGAGCCGGGCGTTGTGCGGTGTAGCTCTCCGTCCGCTGGCCAAGGACCCTGGCGAACAGGGTCTTTTTTGTTTGTCAATCGGGACTGACTCCATGCACAGCGTCGTTGACACGCAGTATCCCAGGGGGCAGGAATGGTTGAGAGACGCCGCCGATCCGATTGCCTGGCTATCGCTGTACTGGACGGCAGGTTGGCTCGCAGCAACTGTAGCGGCGTCGGGGAGGGCTGAGAGTGAGGAATAGACAGGAAAGACTGGTCAGGGCCAGGGAGGCGGCGGCATATCTGGGCGTGAGTCTTGTGACCCTGCGAAGGATGGAGAAGCGGGGTGTGCTCGCACCATATCGTACACCGGGAGGTCACCGCAGGTACAGTCTCGAGATGTTGGAGGAATACCTGGAGAGCTCCCGGCGGTTACCCACCAAGAGTAAGCAGTCGGCTGGAGTCGCAGGGGTGGGAGATGCCACCGCCCGGTGATGCCTGGCAGGTGCGACATATGCATCGCCGATGCCAGGCCGGCGTCCGAACATGGAAGGGGTAGCTGGTGCGTGCTGAATGTGGTGAAAAGGTAGGGAAACCGTGAGTCAAAGCAAAGTCCTCGTAGTTGACGATGATCGGCTGACTGTGACCATCATCCAAGACACCTTACGGGAGGCCGGCCTGGAGGTGGAGACTGCTCACAGTGGGGAAGAGGCGCTCCAGAAGGTGAGCATGTTCGATCCGGACGTGATCGTTCTCGACGTGGTCATGCCTGGCATCGGTGGCTTCGAGGTCGCTAGTCGTCTGAGAAAGGACTCGCGTACGGCACTGACTCCCATCATTATGCTTACCACCAAGGGTGGGATCGCCGACAAGATGAGCGCCTTCCAGGCGGGGGCAGATGACTACTTGACCAAACCCTTCGATCCTGTTGAACTCGAGCTGCGTGTGAAGGCACATCTGGCCCGAACCCGAGCCGCGCTTGGGGTTCAACGGTCGCGGCCCAGGGCGAAGGTCATCACAGTCTTCAGCCTGCGTGGCGGGTGCGGAGTCACCTCCCTGGCGGTCAACCTTGCTGTTTCCCTGGCACAGATGTGGCAGGTGGAGGTACCGCTGCTGGACTTGTCATTGGAATCTGGCCACGCGGCCTTGATGCTGGATCTCAGGCCAAAGCACACACTGGGCGAGCTGGCCCGGGAAGAACTGAGTGGCGTAGATACTGGCCTGTTGCATGGCTACCTGGTAGACCACGAATCCGGCGTGAGGGTTCTGGCGGCGCCCAAGAGGGCGGAGGATTCGAGCCTGGTGACGCCATCGCTGGCAGAGAGAGTGCTCACAGCCTTGCGAGACCAGTTCGAGTACGTGGTCATAGATACGCCCTCAGCTCTCACCGACGTGACCCTGACCACCTTTGACATGTCAGATCTGATCATCCTAGTTGTCACGCCGGAAATCGCGGGTGTCAAGGTCACGGTCAACACACTGGACATCTTCACCACGTTGGGTTACCCGCAGGAGCGACTGCTGCCGGTGGTGAATCACATCTTCCCCAAGGGAGAACTGCCCAGGGAGAACATCGAGTCATCTTTGCGCATCCCTGTTGTGGACGGAATCCCCTATGATTACGCTGCCTTTGTGGAGGCCATCAACAAAGGTGTGCCTTTTGTGTTGGGCAGACCTGCCAGTCAAGCGGCCGCTGTAGTGGGGCGCCTTGCTTATCAGGTGAGCAAGCCTGAGATGCAGCGCAGCAAGCCCGAGTCGCCTTCGCCCATGCTGCAGAGAGTACGGAGAACGCTCAAGTGAAGGAGACTAGCACATGAAGTGTCCGGAATGCCAATCTGAATTGATCGGCAACGAGGCCGTATGTCCCCACTGCCTGAGCCGGTTGGCTATGCTCGATACCGAGGAAGAGATCACTACTGTGGTGCCGCAGGATGCGGTGAGTCCTGTTGTCCTGCGGCCGTTGGGGAGACGCCTCTCGGCGCCGCGCGCAGGCAAGTTGAGGGTGACCATCATGTCGTTGATTCCTGTCGCTGCGGCTGTACTGGGCCTGGTGTGGGTAACACGGGCCCAGAGGGACGCGGCGTACTACTTCAATGACGCCGAGCAGCTATATGAGCGCCGGCAGTACGAAGCGGCGCTGTTGTCATATCGCAGGGTGGCGGACTTGGAACCTACTCTTGGAGTGGTCTACAGCAGAATGGGGTGGTGCTACTATCACCTGGCGCGAGACGAGGAGGCGGTCCCCCAGTTCCTGAGGGCTGTGGAGCTCGAACCGGAGTTGGTTGAAGCACGCGCCGGGCTGGGCCAGTCCTACTACTTCGTGAGGGAGTACGCAGAGGCGGAGATCCATCTCAAGCAAGCTGTCGAACTCGACGCGCGTCGGGCAGAGAGCCATGGATATCTCGGCTCGGCCCTCTTCTGGCAGGAGAAGTACGACGAGGCCATTGGACCTTTGCAGGAGGCTGTGCGACTCGATCCGCTAGACGCTGATTCTCAGGAGTACCTCGGCAGGTCATACTTCATGCTAGGTCGATACAGTGATGCACTCAGTCCCCTGACCGCCGCCAGCGGGCTTGAGCCCGACGATGCAAACGTGGTGCGATACCTGGCGCAAACGTACTACGAGCTGGGACGCTATGGACAGGCCATACCTCAGTTCCTGGAGCTACTTGATCGCGAGCCGGACGACCCTGGCGTCAACCTCGTGCTCGGGCGTTGTCTCTACGAAGAAGGGGAGTATGAAGAGGCCATTGGGCAGTTGAACGCAGCCCTGGAGAAGTTGGGTGTAGATTCAGTCGCCCCGGCGGCATACGGGTATCTAGGGTGGTCCTACTACGAACTTGGGAGGTACGAAGACGCACTCTACCTCTTCGAGCGGGCAGCGGCCTTCGACTCTGAGAACGCCGATACCTACAACGGCCTGGGTTGGTGCTATGAACAGCTTGAGCGGTGCGATGAGGCAGTCCCTATGTTTGAACGAGCCCTGGACCTAGATCCTGACATGCAGAAGGCGCGGGAGGGAAGAGATGAGTGCCGGTGAGGCGGGTTCCATCGGTGACCGAAGGCGCCAGGCAGAGGCGGGCCAGGGCCTAGTCGAGTATGCATTGATCGTCGCGCTCGTCGCCCTGGTTGTCGCGACCATAATGGTGGCCATGGGACCTCAGCTCGGTGAGGTATTCAGTGGGGTGTACGGCAGCGTGCGTGGCGTCACGTCCGCGGAGGCGACGCCCGTGGCGACGGTGGAGCCCGGGGCGACGGCAACGCCTGGACCCCCTCAAGTGTTCATTGATCCTTCCTGTTCCTGCTTCGATTGTCCCGTTCCTTCCAGCGGGAAATCTGGAGAGCGCATCACGGACGATGAACGCATCTGCTTCACCAGCAAGGAGGCTCATACAGTGGATATGACGGGTTGGCTGGTGAGAGACGCAGTGCAGCATCAGTACACGTTCGTGGGATTCCAGCTGAAAGGCGGAGCTAGTGTCAGATTGCACACTGCGAGGGGAGCAGATTCGGAGACGGACGTCTACTGGGGACGAAACGGTCACATCTGGGACGACAAAGGCGACACGGCATACCTGCTGGATGCCGCCGGCGTTCTCATCGACGAGTACTCGTATGGGCGAGGCGGGCAGGGCAAGCCCCAGTCGGGTTCCAGCCCAGCCCCTCCTTCCGTGGAGCCAGCGTTCCCCTAGCAGGGGAAGACTGGCGGCTCGTCGAGCTGTGTGTGGTGGCGGCGCTCGGTCGCCGGGGAGGTCAAGGCGAGACTCGACGGAGCGCCCAACCTAGTCAGGCCGGTTCGCGTGGCCCGGTACGCGTCGGTAGTGGAGCGAGATCCATGGCACCGAGCCCGGAGAAGTCGATGGGTGAAGGGGTTGCGCAGGTGGAAAGCGGCCAGTCATTGGTCGAATACTCGCTGCTTCTTATCCTGGTGGCGGTGATTGTGCTCGGTGGCGTGTGGCTCATGAGCGTCCAGGTAGGGCGAACGTTTGGGATTGTGGCCACCAAGATCGGCGGTTCGGAGATGGAGCCCACGCCGGCGGCTACTCCCACTGCCACTCCCCCCAGCACGTCACGGGAGGACTGGTATGAGGTGCGAGGGGGAGGCTGGAGCGCTGATGAGGAGAGGTACTGTGTGTACCAGCATGGCGAGCACAGGAGCTTCTTCGGCGCGGAGAACTGGACCGACTATGTGGTGCGGCTCACGGCCAATCTGTATCAGGGCGATGGATTCGGTGTCTTCTTCAGGGCAACTCTGGTGGACAGCGTCAACGGATACCTGTTCGAGTATGCGCCTGGGGGGAGATGCTTCGGAAAGCAGGGTTGTTTCTTCTTCAGGAAGGTTGTTGAAGGTCGCGAGCAGTATCCCTTCGCCCAGAGTGCCGCGCCTGCCGGCTACCAGTGGCACAATGCGGTCAGAGAGGTGGAGGTGCGGGCAGAGGGCGACACTTACACGGCCTTCATCGACAGTGTGGAGGTCTTGAAGGCAACGGACAGTGAGTACACACACGGGGAGGCAGGGCTGCGCACCTGGGACGGCTCGGAGGTCTGCTTCTGGGGTTTCACCGTCGCCTTCCTTGAGGAACCGGGTCGTGATCGTGATGAAGTGGACGAGGAGGCATCAGTGGCCAGCTCGCTGCCTGAGTATCGACTGATGAGCGACTGATACGACGTGAGACGACCCCGCGCCCGTGGAAAGGCTTGACCCCTTGAAGGAGAAGGGTTGGTGTTGAAATGGACACCGAAAAGTATAGGGAGCTGTATCTCACCGAAGCCCACAAACATCTGATGGCCATTGAGAGGGCGGCTGTGGCTCTTCGGAGCACCCCCTTAGACGCTGAGTCATTGGAGGGCGGGTCTCGAGCGGCCCACACGCTCAAGGGCATGTCCGCCATGATGGGCTACGGGCAATTGGCCCATCTTGCCGGGGAGGTGGAGACGCTGTTTGGTGGCCTCGAGCACGGCACTTCTGCGGGCAATGGTGAACTCGCCGACATGCTGACCGAGTGCCTGGCCGCACTGCGCGAGCTGTTGGAGGACGTTGTGGCTGGCGACACGCACGAGGTGGACTTGACTTCTCTTGTGCGGCGGATGAGAGCCCTGGCGTAGACGTATCGGTTTGCCATCCTTGTTGCCATCAGCCATTCGTTGATGAGAGGGAGGGACATGGCGAGAATACTCCTCATCGAGGACGAGCCGAATATCCAGCGTCTGATTTGCTACGCTTTGCAGACCAAGGGACACGACGTCAGCGTGGCGCAAGATGGAAACGACGGCCTCCAGGTGGCGCGGGCCAAGACTCCGGACCTGATTCTGTTGGACATGGTGATGCCCGAGATGAGTGGTATGGAGGTTCTGATGTCTCTGAAGGGTGACTCGTCGCTGAAGAGCATCCCGGTGTTGATTGTGACTGCCAGTGCGCAGAAGGAAGAGGCAGAGAAGGCCATAGAATTGGGGGCAGCCGACTACCTCATCAAGCCCTTCCACGTTCAGGATCTGCACGAGGCGGTGATGGACCTTCTGGGCCATGTGCCTGACACGCCTTGAGGGAGCGGACAGCATGGCAAGAGTACTTGTGGTTGATGATTCCCCATTCATGGTCAGGCTCGTCACCTATATACTGGAGGAAGCGGGCTACGATACGGTGAGCGCTGAAAACGGTAGAGCAGCCCTCGATCTCATGGCCGCGGATCTTCCTGACCTGGTGTTCTTGGACACCATGATGCCCGAAATGGACGGCCTGGAAACGCTGTGCGCCATCAGGGCGGACCCCCAGACCAGAGATGTGCCCGTCCTGATGTTGACCGCGAAGGCTCAAGCCGAGGACTACCGGGTGGCAGAGGAGGCGGGTGCCAACGGCTATTTGACCAAGCCGTTCAATCAAGCAGACGTGTTGGACAGTGTGGCTCGATACTTGGGTCGAGCGCCTGCCAATCGGGACCAGCGACATGCGGGAGAATGACGCGGCTAGGCGACAGCTGGTCAGGCTGAAGCGGTTCACCGTGGGCGCTACCGTCCTTCTTGCGGCGCTTTTCGAGGCGTTCTATCTGACGGTGATGAAGGTGCCGGTGGTAGAATGCCTGATTGAATGGGTAGTGGCAACGTTCTTGGCCTTGGTGCTCATTCAGTTCATCTTCACAGTGACCTATCAGCTGCATGACCGAGTCACGGAACAGACTCGTCGATTGGCTGACGAGCTCTACAGGCGCAAAGAGGCAGAGGCGGCAATACGGAGGCTTGCCTATTACGATGAGTTGACCGGTTTGCCCAATCGTACTCTGTTCAACGATCGTCTTCAGGGTGCACTGACACGTGCTCGTCGAAACGGCCATAGGATGGCGGTGATGATGATGGACCTGGATCGTTTCAAAGAGGTCAACGATAAGCTGGGACACACGGTGGGGGATCGCCTGCTGCAAGGGGTAGGAAAACGGTTGACGGTCACTCTCCGTGAGAGCGACTCGGTTTGTCGCCTGGGTGGCGATGAATTCCTGCTGCTGTTCCCTGAGTTAGAGGGCCAGGAGGACGCAGGCATGGCGGCCAGTCGGTTGCTGTCAGCGATCAGGGAGCCTTTCCTTCTGGACGGTATGCAGCTGTGCATCACCACGAGCCTTGGGATTGCGCTCTATCCTGATGACGGAACGGATCGGGATACCCTCGTCAGGAACGCTGACATCGCTATGTATGGCGTGAAAGGAGACGGCCGAGACGGCTTTGCGCGGTACGCTCAGAGGCAGCGGCAGAAGGCAGGCTCCTGATGGGGGCGGTCATACCCGGGAGGTTTGGATGATGACGGACGGGAGTGGGACTACTGGGAACACAATGAGAGAAGTCATGCAACTACGCCAACGGGTCTCCGAGCTGGAGGCACTGAAGGGGGAGCTGCGGGCGGAGAGGGATAGGACCCAGAAGTACCTCGACGTTGCGGGAGTGATGTTCGTCGTCATCGGCGCAGACGAGACGGTGGTCCTAGTCAACCAGAAGGGATGTGAGGTCCTCGGGTGCGAAGAGGGGGCGGTTGTCGGTCGGAACTGGTTCGAAACCTTTCTGCCGGAGAGGGTTAGGGAGGACACCAGGAGGGTCTTCGCCTCGCTCATGGCGGGCGACCTCGAAGCGGGCGGGCGCCACGAGAATCCAATCGTGACCGGGAGTGGAGAGGAGCGCATCATCGACTGGCACAATACCGTGCTTACGGATCAAACGGGCGGCATTGTTGGCGCTATCGCGGCAGGTCAGGACATCACAGAGCGCAGGCAGGCGGAACAGGCGTTGTCGGAGAGCGAGACGAGATATCGCAATCTCTTCCAGCACTCCAGGGACGCCATCTGCATGACCACGCGCGATGGTAGGTTCGTCGACGTCAACCAGTCTCTATTGGATCTGTTCGGCTGTTCCAGGGAAGCGATCATGGGGCTAACCATGGCAGATCTCTACGCTGACCCTGTTGAACCGCGGAGATTCCAGGAGGAGATAGAGCAGAAGGGGTCTGTGATCGACCGTGAAGTGAAGATGCGCAGGCTGGATGGAGGGATTGTCGACTGCTTGGAAACGGCTATCGTGCGGCGGTCAAGTGACGGAGCCATCGCTGGTTACGAAGGAATCATCCGCGATGTCACTGATCGGAGGCGCGCTGAGGCAGAACTCAGGCACTCCGAGGAGCGCTTCAAGGTCCTGTTCGAGTACGCGCCGGACGCGTATTACCTCAGCGATCTTCAGGGCACGTTCTTGGACGGGAACAGAGCTGCTGAGCAACTGCTTGGCTATCGGCGGCACGAGCTTGTGGGCAAGAGCTTCTTTCGGACGAGATTACTCCCAGCAAGAGAGCTTCCTCGAGCCGCCGCTCTCCTGGCCAGGAATGCCTTGGGGCGAGCGACAGGGCCTGATGAGTTTGCACTAAACAGAGAAGATGGCACCCAGGTGATTGCGGAGATCAGCACCTTTCCGGTCAAGCTGAAGGGTGCTTCTGTCGTGCTGGGGATTGCGCGTGATGTCACTTCGCGGAGGGAGGCTGAAAAGGCGCTACGAGCGGGCGAACGCCGCTATCGCGAGTTGTTCGAGAACTCCCCCATTGCCCTGTGGGAGGAAGACGCCTCGGAAGTCAAGAGATACGTGGACGAGTTGCGGGCTTCGGGGGTGAAGGACTGCAGAGCGTACCTCGAAAGCCACCCAGAGGAGGTTCACAAGTGCGCTAGCTTGGTGAAGGTGCTTGATGTGAATCGGGCCACCCTGGACCTGTACGGCGCCCGGAGCAAGAAGGAGTTGCTGACGGGTCTGGATAGGGTTCTTGCCGAAGACTCATATGAGGTCTTCAAGGAGGAAGTGATTGCCATCGCTGAAGGCAGAACTCAATTCGACGCCGAGACGAGCGCGCGGACTCTAGGCGGCGATACCAAGGTCATTGCCTTGAGATGGACGGTGGCGGCGGGCTGCGAGAAAACCTTCTCCCGCGTGCTGGTCTCTGACGTGGATATCACCGAGCGCCGACGGGCTGAGAGGTCGCTTCGCGAGAGCGAAGAGAGGTATCGGGATCTGCTTGAGAGTGCCCATGACCTCGTCCAGAGTGCGGGAGCAGATGGGCGATTTCAGTACGTGAACCGCGCCTGGATCGAGACCCTCGGATACAGCCAGTCGGAGGTCGAGAAGCTCACAGTCTTTGACGTTCTTCACCCTGACAGTGTGGATCACTGCAGAGGGATATTCGGGCGGGTGATGGCGGGCGAGGCCGTGGGCAGAGTCGATGCTGACTTCCTAACGAAGGACGGACGGACCATCGCCGTGGAGGGAAATGTCAACTGCAAGTTCTTGGGCGGCAAACCGGTGGCGACTCGCGGCATCTTCCGCGACGTCACCGATCAAAAGCGGGCGGAGGCTGAGGTCGCGCGCGCCCAGCGCTTGATGCTGGCCCTCAGCAACGCTGCCGCTGCCGTGCAGCGCGCCCGGACACCCGGCGAGGTGTATCGCACCGTGGGAGATGAGGTGGCGAAGCTAGGCTATCACACCGCGATCCTTACTC
>JBAVWD010000429.1:0-4979 GCA_049697655.1 Anaerolineae bacterium
ATCGAGATCCTGAACCGAGATCGCCAACTGATGAAGCAGGTGTACGAGTTGCGCAAGCGTGAGGAACCTCCTCTCAGCGGCCTGGAGTCCATGTACATGGTTGTCGCCAGCCAGATAACCGACAAGGAGGAGCATGCCCGCATCGTGGAGGGCAGCCTCAAAGAGCTGGAGAACCGTACGCTGGGCCGCCCCATCGGACAACGCCTGATGATTCTGGGCAGCGAGGACGACGACCATGAGTTCGTCGAGATGGTCGAGTCCTGCGGCTCCACCTTCGTCATCGATGACCACTGCACAGGCACCAGGTACTTCTGGGACGAGGTATCCCTCGACGGAGGAGATCCCCTGACAGCCATCGCCACCAGGTATGTGAACAGGGTGCCCTGCCCCACCAAGGATTGGCCAGTGCGCACTCGCACACCCCACATCCTGAGCCTGGCCAAGGACTGGGATGCCAGCGGAGCGGTGATCCTCCAGCAGAAGTTCTGCGATCCTCATGAAATCGACATCCCTGCTATCAAGAGTGCTCTGGAGGAGCAGGGGCTCACCACCCTCTTCCTCGAGCTTGACGTCACCGTGCCTATTGGACAGTTCAAGACCCGCGTAGAGGCCTTCCTCGAGATCATGCAGGAAGAGGACCTCTTCTAGGTAGGCAGTACCAGAAGACACCCGAGTGTACCGACCAATCGCCCATATCAGGAGGTATAGCGACAGATGGCCAGATACAAGACTGCACCGCTGAAGACCTGGCAAAAGGCCAAGGAGATCAGAGAGAACTACTACAGAGACTACGGGGCGGCGCACGAGAAGGGCGGCCTCCGCTGGGCAGGGGGGGCCTGGACCTTCGACGCCATACCCTCAGGCCTCGGCGACGACGTTTACCCCATCACCAGCGAGCCGTACGGGGCCACCATCGCTTTCCAGAAGGAGTTTTCTGGCCGCTGCTTGGAGGCCGCCGAAAGAGCCGGGTATGCCCGTGACTTGTGTGCGTACATGCGCAACTACTGGGGCTCCATTCTGCTCGATGAGTACGGCTGGGTCGAGCCCGGTGAGGAGCGCAAGTCGTTCCCGAAGCCAGATTTTATCTGGCAGGACCACATCTGCTGCAGCCACGCCAAGTGGTACCAGGTGGTCAGTGACCTGGAGGGCGGCATCCCCATGTTCTGCATTGACGTGGCTGTGGGACCATACGAGAAAACCACCGAGCACGGCGTTGACTACGTGGTCGGCCAGATGCGAGACGGCATCGACTGGCTGGAGAACACCACGGGCCGCAAGTACGACGACGAGAAATTGATCCAGGCCGTTTACAACACCTGCCGTTCCGAAGCCACCTGGGCAGAGATCTGCATGCTGAATCAGAACGTCCCGGCGCCCCTAGAGGAGAAGACCATGTATTCCCTCTACGTGCTGGGGACCTTGCACAAGAGCTCCCAAGAGGTGGCTGACTTCTACGAGGAGTTGAAGGCAGAGGTGGAGGATAGAGTAGCCAATGGTATCGCAGCGGTGGAGAACGAGCAATCCCGGGTCATGACCGACACGCAGCCGCCCTGGGGGTTCCTGCGCGTCTTCCGTTACATGGCCGAGAAGTATGGCTGCGTGTCCGTCGGTTCCCTCTACACCTTCGCCCTCATTGGCAACTGGCTATGGGACGACCAGGGCAATTTCGTTCCCAGACCGACCCCCCAGTCCTTGGGCGTAAAGATCAAGGACCGCGACCAGGCGCTGCGCGTCCTGGCGGAATGGGAACTCAGCAAGCCCGAGTGGCAGCATTTCTACCATCCGAAGTACAAGAGCGACATGATGATTCAGATCGCCAAGGATTGGAAGCTGGATGGAGTGATGTTGCACTACAACCGGGGCTGCGAGGGCCTGAGCCTGGGAATCGCCGAGAACAGGCTGGCTATCCTGGAGGCCGGCTTTCCGGTCATGGTCTTCGAGGGCAACATGGGCGACGAGAGGGAGTTCGACGAGGCCAGAACCATGGCTCGCATCGAATCCTTCATGGAGAGCCTGGGTGTGCCTAAACTGCAGTAAAACGGCATAGGGAGGATGGGCGTGGCCAATCCTCCCTGCTTCCACTAGATACGAGGAGGTTGTGATAATGATCACCACAGGCATAGACGTGGGTGCTAAGAACGTGAAAGTTGTGATCCAGAAAGACGGCAAGCTCCTGGGAAAGGGTAGCGTCCTGGCTGGACTGGACATGGGCGCCGCCATCAGGGAAGCCCTCGATGCCGCCTTGAAGGATGCCGGCGTCGCCCGCGACAAGGTAGAGAAGCTCTACGCAACCGGGGCCGGCAGAAAGGAAGTCCAGGACGCCGACGATTCGTATACCGAGGTGGGAGCAGACGCCGCAGGCGTCGCCTATCTCTTCCCCGAGGCCAGAACGGTGATAGACGTGGGGGCCGAGGAAGGGCGAGCCATCAGGGTGGATGACCGAGGCAAGGTCGTGGACTTCGCCATCAACGAGCGGTGTGCAGCGGGCGCAGGGGCCTTCACCGAGGCCATGGCCAGGGCCCTGGAGGTGCCGCTGGAGGAGCTGGGCAAACTCTCCATGACGTCCACCAAGGCCGTGCCCATGAACGCACAGTGCGCCGTGTTCGGCGAGTCGGAGGTCGTCTCTCTGATTCACCAGAAGACGGAGAAGAGGGACATAGCTCGGGCCGTGCACGACGCCATGGCTACGCGAATCACGTCCATGGCGCGCCGCGTTGGCGTCCAGCCACAGGTGGCTCTCATCGGGGGCGTGGCCAAGAACGTAGGCTTCGTCGATTCCCTTCAGCGTGATCTCGAGATGAAGGTCGTAATCCCGGACGATCCCGAGTTTGTCAGCGCCTTGGGAGCCGCGCTGCTGGCAGCGGGCATCGCCAAGTGAGAGAGCCAAGACTCTCCAGGCCTGGACAAACCAAGGAGGACATGAATGGCTGAGGATACAACCAACAAGGAATACTGGCGTTGGACGGAGTCCAACTGGCACGATCCGGACATCGATTGGAAAGAGGGAGAGATCATCAGCGCTGGGGTTGACGTGGGATCGGTCAGCTCCCAGGCCGTCATCATGGTGGACGGCAAGCTGTACGCCTACAGCAACATGAGGACCGGCTCTGATAGCCCCAAGAGCGCCCAGAACGCCATGGATTGGGCCCTGGAAGGCACGGGCATGACGCAGGACGACGTCCACTACGTGGTCGGCACCGGCTACGGAAGGGTCAACGTGCCCTTCTCCCAGCGTGCCATCACCGAGATCGCCTGCCATGCCAGAGGCGCCAACTTCATGTACGGCCCCACCATCAAGACGGTGCTGGACATGGGCGGCCAGGACTGCAAGGCTATCCGGGTCGATGAGAAGGGCAAAGTGGTGGCCTTCCTCATGAACGACAAGTGTGCTGCCGGCACCGGCCGGGGCATGGAGGTCTTCGCGGACCTGCTGGGCGTGCACATCACCAAGGTCGGCGAGATGTCGCTTCAAGTTGAGGAAGAGCCGCCCATGGTCAGCAGCACCTGCGTGGTCTTCGCCAAGTCGGAGGCTTCCGGCTTATTGCGCGCAGGCTGGCCCAAGGAGAAGGTGCTCGCCGCCTACTGCCTGGCTATGGCACATCGGGTGGTCGACCTCTTGCAGCGTCTGGGCGTGGAAGAGGACTTTGCCATCACCGGCGGCATCGCCAAGAACATCGGCGTGGTGAGCAGAGTCGAGAGAGAGCTAGGCATCAAGGCCCTCAAGCCCACCCTCGACACGCAGATCGCGGGCGCTCTCGGCGGAGCCCTGTTTGCCAGGGCTCTGTTGCAGAAGGATCGAAAGGGCTAGCAGCCATACCAGGGGGGAGGAGCCAGATGTCTCCCCTCCTCCCTTGACTCGCGGCCAGGTTCGCCAGTCCGGCTCCCCTTTTCCGGGTGGTCTCCCTGACCCGCTGTTAGCCGGTCGAGCGGTACGCATGTCCCATCCGGGGACGCAACCGGGCGAGGCAGTCATCCAACTTCGATGGAGGTTGACACGTGAAAGCCAACTACGGCTACAAAGATGGTTCGGGTGAGTTCTTCATCAGCGTGGACACGGATAAGTGCAACGGCTGCGGAGCATGCGTCGAGGCCTGTCCCTACGGTGTCCTCGAGGTGGTGGAGGACCCGGTAGACCCCCTCTCCGATGAACAGGTGGCGGTGGTCACCGAGGCCGAACGTAAGAAGATCAAGTACACCTGCGGTCCATGCAAGCCCGTGACCGACAGGCCGCCGTTGCCGTGCATGGCGGCTTGCCCGGAGGAGGCCATCAGCCACTCGTGGTAGGCGTGGCGCCCTTGAGCCACGATTTGATGACCACAGGTAATGCATCCTCCCGCGAGGAGCACATGCCCCCAAGTAGCCTTGCCAGCCGAACGTGCGTCGCCCGTTGCCCGTTCGGCTGTTGTTTTCCCTTCCCAGGAACCTGCACCATAGGAGGCCACACATGGGCGAGGTAACCCTCACCATTGACGAGACCAAGGTCACTGTGCCTTCGGGCACCACCATTCTGGAAGCTGCCGCCAGCGCCGACATCTACGTGCCCACGCTGTGCTACCATCCCAGTCTGCCCACATCGAAGGGACTGGAACCCAGCGACCTCGTGTATCGCGGTAACAGCAAGGTTACTACGGACAACCACGACCCGTACGAGGGATGCCGCCTGTGCATCGTGGAGGTGGAAGGCACGGAGGAGTTTCAGACCGCCTGCAACACCATGGTAGCGGAGGGGATGACCGTCCACACCCAAAGCCCTGAGATCCAGAGGCAACGCCGCAAGAACCTCTTCCCCTACCTGGAGCATCACCCTCATTCCTGCCTGACCTGCGCGCAGAAGCAAGGTTGCAGCCGCACCCAGTGCTCCGCCAACGTTCCGGAAGAGGAGCGCTGCTGTCCCAAGCTGGGCATTTGCGAACTGGAGAAGATCGTTGACTACATCGGCCTTCCAGAAGGGTTGCCCAAGTACACACCGAGGAACATCC
>JBAVWD010000430.1:0-7110 GCA_049697655.1 Anaerolineae bacterium
GATCAACAGAGTCTGAGAGACTTGCTCCAAACGGGCAGTGAAGTCACGATCAGAGGAGGGGACACCGACCTCAAGATGAGTGTTAAGGGGCGCACCTTCGTCAGCGCGGATGGCAAGCTAAACATGCCCGACGGAGAGGTATTCACAGGGCCGGTGGAGGACAGTATTGAAGGGCACATCCTGTTCAGCTATCCCGCCATCTATCCGGCGTTTGGCGGCCGTGAGGTTGAAGGGGTGCGTCTGTGGTTCGAGGGCGGCAGAGTGGTGAAAGCCAGCGCGGCCAAGGGAGAAGACTACTTGCTGGCCATGCTGGATATGGACGGCGGCTCCAGATATCTTGGGGAACTCGGTTTTGGCAATAACTACAGGATAGATCGGTTCATTAAGAACATCCTGTTCGACGAGAAGATAGGGGGAACTGTCCATTTGGCTCTGGGCAGAGGTTATCCGGAGACGGGCAGCAAGAATGAGTCGGCTTTGCACTGGGATATGATAAGTGATCTGCGTGTTGGCGGGGAGATCTACCTCGACGGCACGCTCGTTCAGAAAGACGGCCGTTGGATCTACTGAGCCGTAAGGAGATCCCGAATTGATGAGGCGAGGGGCGCGCGTTCTGTGTCGAGTCCTTCTCTTGTGTGCCGTCTTCTCTTCGGTGGTGCCCCATCCTGTTCATGCACAGGGAGTGTCGGTTGACGACATCATGAGCCTGATGACGGTCGAGGAGCGGGTGGGACAGATATTCATGGTCGACTTCACGGGAGCAGACACCTCGGAGGATAGCGGGATCGCGGAGCTGATTCTGGACTACAAGGTCGGTTCCATCCTCATCACGGAATCTGGGGGCAACTTCGACAATCATGGGGAGCAGCCCGTGGCGCAGCAGGTGTCTCAGCTAGCAAACGAGCTGCAGAGGCTGGCCTATCAGGCCAGTAGCCGGACCGTTGACGGAGCAGAGGTCTTCGTGCCACTCTTCATCGCCGTGGAGCAGGAAGGGAACGGGTATCCGCACAGTCAGCTGCGCAGTGGCTTCACCCCTGTACTCAGCAACTTGGCCATCGGTGCATCATGGAGCGAAGAGAACGCTCGTGCCACCGGGGCCGTCGTCGGCCAGGAGTTGGCATCTGTGGGAGTCAATATGCTCCTGGGACCGGTAGTCGATGTCCTGGACACGCCACGATCCGGTGAGCGAGGTGATCTTGGTGTGCGCGTGTATGGTGGCAGCCCGTACTGGGTGGGCAAGCTGGCGAGGTCGTACGTGAGGGGCGTGCACCAAGGCAGTGACGGAAGAGTGGTTACGATAGCCAAGCACTTTCCAGGTCACGGCGCGAGCGGTCGCGACCCCGAGAGTGAGGTAGCCACTATCAACAAGACACTTGAAGAGATGCGGGTTTCTGAACTGGTGCCCTTCGCCGCGGTCACGTCCTACCGCTCCGATGATCCCTTGGGCACCACGGATGGCCTTTTGGTTGGTCACATAAGGTGCCTGGCCTTCCAGGATAACATGCAATTCTTCAGCGATCCGCTCACGCTGGACGAGGGCGGGCTGGGCGTGGCCATGGCTCTGCCCGAGTTCGCCAATTGGCGTTCCACAGGCTTGCTCGTGGCCGACTTTCTGGGGGCGGACGCCATCAAAGAGCATCTGGATGCCCAGCGGGCAGGCTTTCCTCATTTCAGGATCGCCCGAGAGGCTTTGATGGCAGGCAACGACATCCTCCCACTGGTTCAGTTCTCCTTGTCCGGTGATTGGGAGGCCGATGCTTTGCCGAGAATGGTGGAGACGATAGGGTACTTCCAGGATCGGTACAGCTCCGATCCAGCGTTCCGCCCGTGGGTGGACGAATCGGTGAAGAGGATACTGCAAGCCAAGCTTGAGTTGTATGGGAGCCTGTTTCTCGAGGAGGTGCTTGTTGACGCCGATACCGCAGCGGCCGCGGTCGGCCAGGGGGCAGAGTCGGTTCGACAGATGGCGGATGAGGCGGTGACTCTGCTATACCCTCACCGGGAGGAGCTGCCAGCACGTATGCCAGGGCCGCCGACTCCGGAGGATGACATCCTCATTGTCCAGTGTCTCGCGGGTTGCTACCCCACCGAGGTTGCAGCTCCGGAGGCCCTCCAGAGCACCCTGATTCGTCTCTATGGTCCGGAAGGGACAGGGCAGGTGAGTCCGGACAAGGTCCATACCGTCGGCTTCGGGCAGATCGCTGAGTGGTTGGCGGGCAGCCTTCCGGCGGCGGACGCAGGGTTGATGGAGCAGCAGTTTCAAGGAGCTGAGTGGATAATCTTCGCTGTTCCCGAGTACGATCCTGACGATTTCCCGGCCTCAGGGGCCGTGAAGGATCTGCTGCAGGTGGGAGGCCAGTACTTGAGCGGAAAGACGGTAGTGGCCATAGCCTACGATGCCCCATACCACCTTGACAGTGTCGATGTTGCCAAGCTTACCGCATACTATGCAGTTTACGGAAAGGTGGGGCCCTGCGTTGAGGCTTCCTTCCGGCCGCTGTTCGAGATGGAGTTCGCTGCTACCGGAGCTGCGCCAGTTGACGTCCCCGGCGTTGACTACCAGCTATCCTCCGCTTTGCAGCCAGCCGCCGGGCAGACTTTCGGGCTGGAGAGGCTCTCTCCCCCGTCTGACCAGCCCCTCTACGTTGGCGGAGAGGCTCTGGTGGTTCGCACTGGGGTGATTCTGGATCGGAATGGCAACATCGTGCCTGACGGCACGAAGGTGGAGTTCAGAGGCGGCTATGTCGGGGGAGACGTCTTTGTCGAGCCCCAGGTGGTCACGGACACTGTTAGTGGAGTGGCCGGGGCGCGTTTCGTGTTGGACGCACCCGCTCCGGCGGGATTGCTGCAAGTCAGTGCAGAGAGCGGAGAGGCGGTGTCGGACTCGCTGATCGTACGTGTGGTCCTTCCGGTGACGCCTTTTCCTACCTTCACCCCAACCGCCACAGCAACCGCCACCCCCACGCCCACGGTGACTCCCGTGCCCCCAACCCCGACGAAGGTTGTGCCCACTTCTACACCACCGGCGCCGCCTCCCAGACCGGCAAGCCGTCCAGTCGACTGGCTTGATTTCCTGATACTGGCTGGAGGTACGGTACTGGGCAACGTCTTCGGCGTCCGGGTGCGCCGGGGGCGGCGCGGGGGTTGGGAGCGAGAGGTCCAGTTAATCCTCTATGGGGTAGCACTGGCATTGGTGGGCTACATTATGTACGGGCTTGGGCTCCTCAACCCAACGTCCATCATGGGTTTGCAGGGAGCGGCCCCCAGAGCAGTCCTGTTCTTTCTCAGCGTGCTGCTAGCATTCTTGCCAAGCGGAGCGGTGTGGCTTAGAGGTGGCTAGCGTCCCCGGGTGCTGTGTAGTGATCAGAAGATGGGTTGTGGCTGCAGGATGGTCATCGCCAGGGCCAACACCAGAAGTACGAGTACGCCCACTGACAGCGCCTTGTGGGGCAGAAGGCTCGACCAGACGAGCGCCAGACCGCTCTGAGTTCTCCTGCTGAGGGAGAGGTTCCTGGCCATCGTCAGGTCTCTCATCAGCTCATGCACGCTTTGATACCTGTCATCAGGCCGTATGGCCATGGCCTTAAGGACGAGATACTCAGTAAGTGGGGACACCCGTGGGTTGAGTGCGCGCGGACTGCTCAGACTCTCCGGGTCGACGAAACGCTGCTGAGCATTCGCTGGTGCGCGACCAGTCATAAGGTGGTACATGGTAGCGCCCAGAGCGTAGACATCCGATCGAACGTCGGTTCGGGCCGAGCCGCCCCCGTATTGCTCCAAAGGCGCGTATGTGGGCGTGCCCAGAGTGTGCACCAGCGTGATCGTCCGTGGGTCGTTGGCATCAATGAACTTGACCAAGCCGAAGTCGACGAGCTTGACTGCATTGTTCGGCATCAGCTTCACGTTAGCTGGCTTAACGTCGCGGTGAATGATGGGAGGATCCTGGCCGTGGAGGTATGTCAGGGCGTCGCATATCTGGTGGGCCCACTCCAGGACCTGGCTCTCTGGGAGGGTCTGGCCCTGCGCACGCACGTCGTCAAGCACCTCCTTGAGGTTGGGACCTGCAATGTAGTCCATCACCAAGTAGTCGCGGCCATCCTCGGAGAAGTAGTCGAAGACCTTCGGTAGATTGGGGTGATCCAGGTTCGCCAGCGCAATAGCTTCTCGGTGGAACTGCTGCCGGAGCTGTTCCTGGGCAGCGGAGTCCGCGTCAGGTGCGTATTGTACCTCCTTCAGCGCGAAGTGCTTCTCTTTGAGATGCAGGTCTTCGGTGAGGTAGACTGCTCCCATACCGCCAAGCCCGATGAGCTCCACGACCCTATAGCGATCTTGCAGGACCGTCTTCGGGGACAGGGGGGTAGTCAAGCTCTCTTTCCGCCTTTCGTATGGGGGATCGGAGAAACAACCAGTATCGCCACCATCTCGCGTTCCCCGCTCAATGATATTCAGTTTGCGGGGGGCTGTCAAGCATAGGATGGGAGTCAGCTGATGGAGCAGAGAGCACCAAGGCTCTTGATGCAAGGCGGACAACTGAAGGGCAGTGAATTCGTGCTCACCGAGGAGTCCACATCCATCGGTCGTGCGCTGGACAGTGATATCGCGGTTGATGATCGCTTGGCGTCCAGGCGCCACGCTTGCGTGTACAGAGAGCACGGCCAGTACGTAATCAGCGACTGCGGGAGTCGCAACGGAACCTTTCTGAATGGACAACGCATCTCAGAGCCGCATGTCTTGCGCGACGGCGATGAGCTGCGGATAGGCCTGGAATTCAAAGCTGTGTACGTCGACCCTGAAGCGACCGGAGCTCTGGTGACGGAGGCTCTCGTACGCGGCAGAGGATTGTGGATGGATGAAGATAGGCGGGAGGTTTGGGTCCAGGGAAGGAAGCTGGCTCCCTCGGTGTCGAAGGCGCAATTCAGGCTATTGGTCCTGCTCCGAGAGGAACCAGGCCGCGTGTATAGCCGCGACGAGATAGTCGCGGCTGCTTGGCCGGAGGATGCGAGTCAAGGCGTGTCGGATGAGACGATTGACGCCCTGGTCGGGCGACTGCGACGCCGCATCGCCGCTCTGGATCCCCATCATCAGTACATCGTCACCGTGAGAGGACACGGCTTCAAGTTCGCGCAGGCCGGGGAGACGAACCGCTCCCCGGCGCGTTTCGGTAGATAGGTCTAGTCCGTCCGAGGGTGTCTATGGGCTGGTTCCAAGCGCTGGGGTGGCTCCAGTCGTCGGCTTTCCAGGGCACGTTGGTTGGAGTGACGAGAGAGCGAGGGACCGCCATCCCCCTATACGGGTTGGCGACTGTGGTCGCCTGATAGTCAGAGGGCGAATTCGGCGACCACGAACGTGTGGTCGGAAGGCTTCTTCGCCCTGCGTGCGTCGACGTCGATCCAGGCACCGATCGATTTCCTGGCCAGCGGCTCCGTGGCCCAGATGTGGTCCACCCGCCACCCCATACCCCTTTCCAGTGCATTGGGCACCCGGTAGTCCCAGTAGGTGTAGTGACCAGGTTCGTCGGGGTGGTGCAGTCGGAACACATCCACGAAGCCCCACTCGCGTGTCTTCTCCAGGGCCCGGCGAGCGGCCGGGTGAAAATCGACGTGCTTTTCCAGGCGCTTTGGATCGTACACATCCAGGGGCTCAGGAGCGACATTGAAATCGCCGACCCACAACAGCGAGTCTTGAGGTGAATAGTGACGATCGAAGAAGGCTTTCAGACGATTGACCCACTGTAGCTTGTACTGGAAGTGCGGTGAGTCGACAGTACGTCCCTGAGGTACATAGGTGTTGACCAAGGCTGTGCCTGCGACGGCGACGCGAACTAGTCGCGGCTCGTCGGGATCCTCTCCGTCGTCCAGTCCAAAGGAGACTCCTCCAAGCTCTTCCCGGCTCAGCACTGCCACGCCGGCGTGGGCCTTCTGGCCACGGAATCTGGCGTGGTATCCCAATCCCTGGAAAGCCTCCCAGGGAAACCCAGAGTCCTGGGTTTTGGTCTCCTGTAGACACAAGATGTGTGGTTCCTCCGCACGAAGCCAATCCAGCACATGCTCCAGGCGCGTTCGAATGGAGTTGCAGTTGTAGGTAGCCACCTTCAGGACTTCGGGAGACATGTGCACCTCGCTTCTGCGTGCGTTGCTCTCGGGAGCTTAGTCAGCTGAAGGTCCTGGAGACTGGCCCAGTCTCTGGGGATCGACCTGTCAACAGCCTGGCTCGCCTGGGTGTCCGCAGCAGCTGCTACCGGTGCGGATCTTGAGCCAGTTGTTGCGTACGAGCAATCCCAGTTTGCGGTGCCAGGGCATCGGTACTTGCATGTTCGTCAAGAATCCGGAGAAACTGGGTCTTCGACTCATCGCCGTCTATGTCCTCCTGCCCGCTGCAAGGCCCACAAAGAGGCACCCTGCTAGCGGGAGCATGAGGCGAGTATGTATCAGTGTGCCGTTACGCCGCCATCGACGAGAAGAATAGAACCCGTCATGTACGAAGAGTCATCGGATGCCAGAAAAAGAATCGCACTCGCTATTTCCGTCGGGTGCCCAAAGCGCTTCATCAGGGTCTTATCCAGGATGCTGAGTCTCTCCTTCTGCGGATCGGTGGACCCCTGGATAGTGGCCTCCAAGAGGGGGGTGGCCACCGGCCCCGGGCAAACGCAGTTGACGCGGATTCCATCTGCTGCGTGGTCCACGGCCATGGCCTTGGTCAATTGTACCACACCCCCTTTTGAGGCGCAGTAGGCAGCGATTTCCGATCCTCCCACCACACCCAGTTCCGACCCCACATTGACGATGACTCCGCCGCCCTGTTGCTGCATGGCAGGGATGGCCGCTCGGGAGCACAGGAAGACACCTTTCAGGTTCACGTCCATCAGCCGATCCCACTCTGCTTCGGTGGTGTCAGTAATCCTCTTGGGTAGTTCGACTCCCGCGTTGTTCACGAGAACGTCCAAATGACCGTAGGCAGAGAGTGTCTGCTGTAGGAGTGCCTCAACCTGTGATGCGTTGGAGACGTCAGTTTGCACAAAGCGAGCCTGCCCGCCGGCGCCAACCAGCTCGTTTGCGGCCGGGCTGGCATCCTTGACATCAGCAAGGACGACCGTGGCGCCCTCGGCTGCGA
>JBAVWD010000431.1:0-2396 GCA_049697655.1 Anaerolineae bacterium
CTCCAATTCCTCCAGTCTCTCCAGATAGGCTTGGAGATCGTCAGCGGCAGACCAGACCGTGCCATAGATCCGCTGTAGCATGGGCCGCTTCTCGTCACCTCTCCAGTAGGCCCCTGCCACCTTCAACAGCTTGAAGGCGCCAGGACTCACCTGCTCGGTGTTGTCCACATGCGGGCCCCGGCACAGGTCGGTGAACTCGCCCTGTGTATAGATAGATATCACCTCATCCTCGGGCATGTCCGCGATGAGTTCCAGCTTGTAGGGCTGGTCCGCGAACATCTCCTCTGCCTCTGCGCGCGAGATCTCCTTCCGTTCAAACGGGTAGCGCGCCTTGATGATCTCTTTCATGCGAGCCTCGATGGTTTCCAGATCCTCGGGCGTCAGAGGACGTGGCACATCGAAGTCGTAGTAGAACCCGTCCTCTATGGACGGACCGATGGCGAACTTGGCACCCGGAAACAGGTGCATGACCGCCTCCGCCATGATGTGGGAGGTCGAATGGCGCAACCTATCCAGTTGTTCTTCCGACATGTTCACCTCTCCTTCTTGACACCCATACACTCGTCTATACGAGGCCGCTCTGGTGAGTCCTCCCCATCCCTATGGTGCCGTGCCGTCGCCCTTCAGTGCCCCACCCGCCGGCTCGGGTTGGATAGCTTTCGCCTGCGCAAACCGCGTCAGCGCCACCCCCATGAGGATCACCAATGCGCCCAGAGCCTGCACGGGTGTGAACCTCTCCCCCAGGGTGGCAAGAGCTATCAGTATGGCTACAGGAGGTATAAGGTTGTTATAGATCACCGTCCTGCTGGCCCCGATCTCGCCTATGCTCTTGAACCAGATCACGTAGGCCAGGCCGGCAGCCGGCACCGCGCTAAAGGCGAGAGCCAGCCACGTTCCCCAAGACAGGCGGGCCCACTCCTGCGCCGCCATCTCCGGCGCAGAGACCGCCATGAGGAATAGACTCCCGCACAGCATTGATACGGCCATCATACGCAGGGCCGAGTACGTCGACAACAGCCGTTTGGACAGCACGGCGCTCGCTCCCGATAATGCCGCAGCCACGAGGGTCAGGGCGTCCCCCCGCACACTATACCAGGCCAGTTGAAAACCATCGCCGCCGCCTCTGATGGTCAACGCCACTCCAACGAAAGACATCAGCATGCCCACAACCTGCAATGGTGCGATCCGCTCCTGTCCTGATGCCGCAGCGAACATAGCTGTCCAGGCCGGGATGGTCGCCAACATCAGAGAGGAATTGGAGGCCGTGGTGTACTGTAGCCCCACAGTGAAAAACACCTGATAGACGCCTATAGCCGTCAGGGCCACCAGGGCCACTCTCACCCAGTCCTCTCTCCTGATGACGGGTTTGCCCTCAGACACCCACACCCAGACCAACAGCATCACCGACGCGATGCCGAAACGGACAGTGGCAAAGGACAAGGGTCCCATCTCGCGCAGAGCATACTTCACCACGCTGAAGCTAGCCGCCCAGATCAACACCACACAAAGAACGAGCAAGTCTGTGCGACTCAACCTGATTCTCATGGGCAATCCTCGGCCATACAAACGACGAACCTCTCGCCACTTGGGGCGAGAGGTCTCCCGCGGTTCCACCCATTTCCGGCGGCAGTCTCCCGCCGCCCTCATTCCGGCTGCTAACGGACGCCTCCGTGACCCCATACTCGGGATGGTACCCCAGCCCTTTCAGGAGTCAGACTCGCGGGTGGTTTTCCCTGAGGTCCTTGCCGGGGGGCTTCCAGTCGCTGACCCCTCCTCCCTGTCGACGGTCCCTCAGATACTCGTCCCGTTCTTCGTCTTGTCCTTGATGAGGACCAGCACTCAGGTACTGGCTCTTGCCAGTGGGCGGTATAGGACTTGAACCTACGACCTCTACGATGTCAACGTAGCGCTCTAGCCAACTGAGCTAACCGCCCAAGCCACCTTCATTATAGCACCGAAGTCGCCGTGTCGCAAGCGGCTGTCTCTTTGTGCGCGGTGGTTGATCAGAGCATACGCTTGAGAGGCTTGAAATCACACCATGACTGTGGGATACTCTGACCCAAGACGCCGACCGGCTGAAATCGGCGTATCCTGGCTAGCTCGTGGGCTACCGTTGGCCCAGGCCTCACCGTCGCCATCCAGCTGAGGTGACGCTGCCTAACCACCTCACGAACCGTTGGGAGGTCAATAGATGAAGGCGCTTGTCAGTGCGGACGTATTTCCGGCAACTCAACACTACACCTACCTGAACGCGGCCTCCGTTGCCCCCATGTCCAAGATGGCAGCAAAGGCCACCCTCGACTGGCAAGAAGATCTGGCGCTTCGCGGTACCGTGCACTTCGACGAGGAAGCCGAGACCAGGGTCTTCGATTCCCTGCGCGAGGTGGGAGCTCGTC
>JBAVWD010000432.1:0-1883 GCA_049697655.1 Anaerolineae bacterium
GGCCAGCGGGAAGCCCCAATGAACCGTAACCGGGTGATCTAGGAAGCGGGGCAGGTAGGCGCTGGGCGCGATCTCCTGGGTGCGACAGGTGCCCTGGATGTGCTCCAGCGGCCCGCACAGCAGCCACTCGCTCAAGCGGAAGGATATGTAGTTGAGCATGATCGTGGTTATGACCTCGTGGGCGCCGGTTCGCGCTCGAAGAAAGCCCGCAATAGACGCCCAGAGACCACCGGCGATCGCCCCAGCCAGAATCGCCAGGGGCAGGTGGATGGCCATGGGCAGGCCCTGGAAGGAGTAGCCGACGATCACCGCCGTTATCCAGCCCACACCGATCTGTCCCTCCACGCCGATGTTGAACAGGCCGGCCCGGAAGCCTAGAGCCACGGCCAGCCCGGCGAAGATGTAGGGCACCGACTGGACCATGCTGTCGCTGGGACCGCGTACCGCCTGAAGAATCGGCTGCGGCCCCTCGCTGCCCAGCGCGCGGCCGATGGCCCTCAGGATATCGAGGGGATTGCCGAAAGCTCCCTCGTATAGAGCACCATAGGCCCGCCCCACATTGCCGAAGGCCGACCGCAGAGCCTGGACGATCTGACCGACGGCCAGCGCCTGATATACCGCCTGATCGGTGAACATGAGCACCAGCGCGCCGATAGCCAGCGCGGTGATGATGGACAACAAGGGTATCGTTAGGCTCTGCAGCCGCGCGCCCAACCAGGAGCGCATCCAGGGCCATCCCCCATGTGGGATGGAGAACAGCGCCAAGGCTACAAGGCCAACCAACAGCGTGATGGGCCACAGCCCCAGCGCAATCAGCAGCAACAACACCAACCACTTGCTCAGCAAGATAGCAACACCAGCCAGAGCCACCAGCACCAGCACACGCGCCCATAGCGGCAGGGCTGATATCCGTTGACCAAGTCCAGTTGGAGTCCCCGCTTCAGCCAACGGCGACCTCTCCCTTCTCCTCCCTGACCCGGGCCCCGGCCATCATCAAGCCCAACTCCTCGCGCGAGACCTTGTCCGCATCCACAGTGCCGACAATCCTGCCCTCGTACATCACCGCGATCCGGTCGGACAGAGCCATGATCTCATCCAACTCCACTGAGACCAAGAGCACGGCGACCCCACTGTCGCGCTTTCGTACAATCTGGCGGTGAATGTATTCTATCGAACCCACGTCCAGCCCTCGCGTCGGTTGGGCAGCGATCATCAGCTTGATCGGCCGGGAGAACTCACGGGCCACGATCAGCTTCTGTTGGTTGCCGCCGGACAGGGTCTGGGCCGGGAGGATGATGCTGGGGGTGCGCACGTCAAACTCCTCCACCGCCCGATCAGCGTATTCGTAGACTTCCTCAAACTGAATCACCCGCCCCTTGGCGTAAGGCTCCAGGTAGTAGGTGGACAATACCATATTGTCGAAGATGGGGAAGGTCAGTACCAGGCCGTCTTGCTGCCGGTCCTCGGGAACGTGAGCCACGCCAAGTTCGGTGATCCGGCGAGGCGTGGCATCAGTCACGTCCTCTCCCAGGATGCGCACCACACCTCCAGTCGCCGGACGGAGACCGGTAAGCACCTCCACCAACTCCGTCTGGCCGTTGCCCTGCACGCCGGCAACGCCCAGGATCTCTCCCGCTCTCACGAAGAGGTCTATGCCACGTAGGACCGTCTGGTGGCGCACATCCTGGCCGGTCAGTCCCGTGACCTCCAGCACCACCTCATCAGGCGACGCTGGCCCCTTATCCACAACTAGGTTCACCTCGCGGCCGACCATCATCTCGGCCAGTTCCTCCAGCGAAGTATCCGCAGGCTTCCTTTCCCCGACTAGCCGGCCGTCGCGCAGCACGATCACCCGGTCGGAGATGGCCATCACCTCCTTCAGC
>JBAVWD010000433.1:0-2237 GCA_049697655.1 Anaerolineae bacterium
CCCCTTGAGATTCAAGACATCAGCCAGCGTCTTCGCCATCTGCCAGTCGTCGTCTACGACGAGGACACGAAGTCCCTCGTTCACGCCTTAGCTCCTGCTTGGAGGTACGAACTCAGAGAGGATGCCCGACCAGGCTGCTGCTCGCGCTCAACTTACGACCGTAGAGCCTTGCGCACCGTGGTCAGCAACTGCTCCAGGGCAAACGGCTTCTCGAGTAGCCCCTGCGTGTGCTCCTGGGCGAAGCGAACGATCCTCTCCTCTGGAAAACCGGTCATCACCACAATGGCCGCCCGGGGGCTCGCTTCTCCCAGCATTCTCATCAGTTCGCGACCATCGGAACGGCATAAGTCCATGTCTGCGATCAACAGATCATGCGACCCGTTCCTGAACTCAATCATGGCCTCCTCGGCGCAGCGCACCGTCGAGACCAGATACCCCTCGCGACTCAACACACGCCTCATCAGGTCGAGGATGATCTCCTCATCGTCCACCACCAGTATCTTCCGCCCAGCCTCACCCACGACCATGACCTCGTCACTTTTCATACGTACAGTCTCTCTACAAGCGAACAAGCACAGACCCTCACTCCATCCTCCCCGGCTCACCGGCGCCTGCACGCGGAGGGGGGGCTGCGCTGGCGTCTCGCGCGAAGAAGATGTAACGCGCAAGCCTGGGCCGGGCCTCAACCCCGCAGCACGCTCCTAGTCAACTGGCTCGAGGAACAACCTGTGCACGGCCTGCCTGGGCCTCCGTGTCTGGTGGTTCCCATTACCTCCTGGTCTCTGCACCATCCACGAGTGCAGCTTGCGCGCAAACTCAGTGACCGAATCGGCCTTGATCGTTCTGAGGACATCCTGCTCCTCTGCATCCAGATCGAAATCACCCACCACGTTGGCTGGATTGCTCAGTAGATTGCTGCGAAACTTGCCGTCTATCAAGGCCATACACATGATGTTGTTCAATGTCTGATCTGACATCCTTTTCCTCCACATTACGCCGGACTGGCGCTGACTTTGTGCAAGAACATTGCTTCCCGAAGGAAGAAGAACACTCCCAGGACTATCAGTAGATCACCCAAGCTCAGGGCAGTTGGTATGGGAAACGGCCTGGGTATGACCATGACATCAGAGAGAAACCACAGACTCGCCTCTCCAGGCTCTGCAACCACGTTCTTGGTGCGACCCACAATGTATCCTGTCTCCAGCTGGGACGCGTTTCCGTCATACCCAATCTGAACCAATGTTTCTGGGGTGATGGGCATGAACCCTCCGTTCACGACCATCACCAGGGAATTGAGCAACAGGCCCAGACCGATGACCTTGATTCCACAGAGGTGGCGGTTCTGCCAGATCACCACGAACAGCAGAACCTGAGACGCCACAAGGAGCAGAGACCTTGGAGACAGCACGTCACCGGCTCTCTCAGCAGGAAAGAAGATCAGGTAGGCCTGCATAAGGAAGGCAAGAGGGGCCAGCCATCCCCACCTCACCTGGACGTGAGTGAGATCGCTGGCCCTACCTCCCAATGCCACGAGCCCTAGTAGCAGAGCCAGACACAGGGCTATGAGGATCATCTAGAGTGCCCGTCTATCATCCTCCACCGCCCTGGTATCCGGGAGGAGCCCCCGCCGCCGCGGCCAGCGCGACAAGCGTGAAGATGATCCAGGCGATCCTCAGGTTCCGAGCCGTCAAATAAGGTGCAAACCGTCTCATGATAGCAAAACCTCCCCTTAGTTTTACCTATACTATACCGGGGAGGGTTTAGCTAATGTTTAGCTGGAAGGACCCGATTCAATGCTCAGCCATCATCAGTCAGTAACCCCTTCAGCACGTCAAGAGTGTCATCAGAGGGCTCAGCTCCCAGTTCATCCTTGAGGATCTTTCGCAACTTCTCGAACTGCCTTAGCGCACCCGTCCGATCACCCGTCCCAAGCAGAATGCCGATGAGCACGCGGTGGATGTCCTCTCTAAGAGGATCCTTGTCCAAGAGTCTACGGCAGGACTCGGCGGCATCCTCCAGTCTACCCTGTTCTATATGGTGTCGCGCCAGGTCTTCCAAAGCCTGGTGGTATTCCCGCCGAAGCGATGCCCTCAATTCCTCGGTCCACTCAGAATAGATATCCTCCAGATAGTCTCCCTGGCAGAGGGAGATCGCTTCCATCAGGTATCTCCCCCGCTGTGCACTTCTCGCCCTACCGGCCTTGGCGAGATCCCGATGGAACGCGTCCACATCGTACG